>JALZES010000128.1 GCA_030861915.1 Thermoproteota archaeon | reverse complement strand
TTGTTCTTCTTAGAAGCCCTCCTAAGTGTCCAAATATTATCTTGAATTGATGACATGGCAAACATTCTCTCAGACTCTCCGATTTAGTTTCTTAGGTGATAAGTCACCTTCTGCCCCAAAATAAACCTACCCAACCATTGAATTACCAGATTCATTTAATTCCGGTAGTAATCTGGGAGTATTCTCTTTATGGGACAAGTTGGTCTTAGAGGTATTGCTCAGAATTAATATCTTATGATAGTCAAGCACTCTTGGCACCGAGATGCGCTTTAAGAGCGTGAACTGTTTGAGTAAAATTTTTAATTTTTGTACTTAACATATCGGAAGCCGCCAAAACTACTTCATCTGGTCTTAGCGCTAAGTTAGTCTCGATAATGAGAATAGATTCATTTTCGTTTTCCCCATCCTTTACAATCGCCGCAGACGTTGGCTGCCACTTTGCATGACTTTTGCCATTTCCGAGTCTTGCGTAAGCTTCAAATTTAACCTTTTGGCCTGGGGCAAGTGTAAGAATTGGAATGTCATCGCTGACAGGCCTAACCTCCTCGTCTTCTGACTTGAGCTCCCCCGAGGTTACAATTCTCGTTCTTTCGGCTGCCTCTGCATCAAGAACCAACAGAACTCTACATTTCGAGCATCCCAGGGTACTTCTGCAGTCACAATCATGGGGCATTACAAAACGCTTTAGATCCGTATATAATGGAATCATCCCGAGCCTATGTGCGACTGCTTCATCGTGTACTACTGAAGAGTTTTCTATCATAACGACATCATCTATCGCCAGCGTGGGGACCTCGCTTATTGCAAGTCTTCGAAGGGCATTTACGTATTCTCTTGGTATATTCTTGAACTTAACACTTATTCTTTCGTCAGCTTTGTCGATAAGCTCGATTGACGGGGAGTTCAATATCTTAGGGGGATTCAATCAAAGCCTCCTAAAAACGTACTGAGAAACGAAGATGGTGAAATTCATGCTGTTTCCCTGCGCATTCGCGACACGTGGCAATTAACGAATATATCATTGCATTAAGATATAAGATAAAATATCCATCCTGCACGTGGAACAAATATTACACAGGAATATGGCACAAGTATATATTATTATTTATACCACCATCAGCAGATTACGTGCTGGTATAACCTATGCGCAGATCATCTCTATTAATTTTAGCTTTGCTAGGGGGCATTGCCGCTTTGGCTTCGGTCAATATAGTATCAAATGATGCAGCCGCATTCCATCTTCGGACCGGGGAAGAAAACGAGGCTGCTACCGATTATCGGGAAGGAGAACCCGCTGTAAAGTATCATTGTTTCGAACAAAGTGAGGACGGAAGTTATAATAAAACTGCAGAAGGGTACCTGATACCCTGTCCAATAGACCACGGAGATAACGCTTGGATGCTTACCTCCTCAGCTCTAGTGCTGATGATGACTCCAGCCGGCCTAGCTATGTTTTATGGCGGTCTATCAAGACAAAAGAATGCTGTAAGTTCGCTTCATATGGTTTTCATAACCACAGGGGTGGTGGCAGTCCAGTTCGTATTATGGGGATACAGCTTAGCCTTTGGGCCAGATGCCGGTGGATATGGATTCATAGGAACTCTTGACTGGGCTGGTCTGAATAATGTCCTTCACGACGTTCCATCTAATGCGTATGCCATTACAATTCCACATCAGACCTTTATGGTCTTTCAGATGATGTTCGCAATTATTACTCCCGCCTTAATCGTGGCGTCGTTGGCTGAGAGAATGAAGTTCAGCGCGTTTATAATTTTCATAGTCTTGTGGGCAACTTTTGTTTACGACTTTGCCGCTCATTGGACTTGGCAAATCGCAGAAGGGAATTATGGAGCTAATCCTGACTATTGTGGGTTTGGATGGACGGGTTGCCTGGGTTCACTTGACTTCGCAGGCGGAACCGTTATTCACATCACATCAGGATGGGCAGGCCTTGTTATAGCGCTGATGCTAGGACGCAGACTTGGGTACGGTAAGGTTGCAATGGAACCCCACAACATTTCTTTGGTTGTCCTGGGTGCAGCTCTGCTGTGGGTAGGATGGTTTGGCTTCAATGCCGGTTCAGCAGGCGCAGCGGCGACCAATGCTACAAGTGCATTTGTAGCAACCCAGGTTGCGACAGGCATGGCGGCTGTCACTTGGGCATTAGTATCTTGGGCACATACAGGTAGACCTTCAACGGTAGGAGCAGCCTCAGGCGCTGTAGCCGGCCTCGTGGCTATCACGCCTGCTTCAGGATTCGTATCACCAATGTCGGCTATTATTATAGGCATTGTAGCTGCAGTAGTATGTTATGCGGCGCTTGTCTTCAAGAATAAAAGGAAGTGGGACGATGCACTTGACACATGGGCAGTCCATGGCATCGGGGGACTTGCAGGAGCGCTTCTCACAGGAATATTCGCTGAGCGCAGATTTACCGATTGGGGAGATAACGGCCTCGCCTTTGGAAACCCCGCTCAGCTGTACGAAAATGCAGTCGGAGCATTTGCTGCTCTCGCATGGGCAATGGGTATAACTGCGCTCATAATAAAAGTGATGGACCTAGTGTGGCCCGGGGGAATTAGGGTAACTCCCAAAGAGGAAGAGGTTGGACTCGACCTGTCACAACACGGAGAAAGGGCGTACGTAACGGAATAGGCTGAAAGACCGCCTAAAGAGGAAAAGAAGACCTGAATCTTTTTCCTTTCTTATTTTCTTCCTCCTATCATCTTTATCATATGATAAAATAAATTAATCAGCCAAATGCAAGCTCCTTGTGGCAGACAGTGCCCTGATATTATACAAAATTTAATACAAAGAGAGACCTGGTAAAGTTAATGGTGGATGCGAAATTTAGTACTGTCCGTTTGTCGATAGAGGGCGATAAGTTCGAAATTCTGGTAAAACCTGATCCTGCGTTGGAATATAAGACTGGTAAAAGAACTGATTTCTCCAGTATTCTAGTTTCAGATGAGATTTACTCTGACGCAAACAAAGGTTCGAGAGCGTCCACCGAAAAGCTTTCCAAACATTTCAAGACAAAAGATACGAGTGAAATAGCGAAGCAAATTCTCTCTAGAGGAGAGCTATCTCTTACCACCGACCAGCGTAGGAGAATGGTTGAGGAAAAGAAGAAACAAATTGTCCAGTTTATCAGTAAAAACTTCGTGGACCCCAAGACACACATACCCCATCCACCGATTCGAATTGAATCTGCTATAAATGATGTGAGGATAGTTATTGACCCATTCAGGAGGGCGGAAGATCAAGCCAAGCAGGTTATTGATGCTCTGAGGAAGATTTTGCCGCTAAAGTCTGAGGTTTCTGTATTAACCATAACTATCCCGCCCCAATTTGCAGGTCAATCATATAGTGTCATAAAAACGACAGGGAGCTTCAAAAATGAACAATGGCTTTCTAATGGCTCTTTGAGAGTTGAGATAGAGGTGAACGCTGGAACCAAGGGAACCCTGGTAGACAGAATAGGCTCTGTCACGAAGGGTTCAGCACAGATTACTGAAGCCTGACCTTACGCCTATTCTGTATATATAAGCACTGCCTGGTTTTGACATTAGAATATAAGTCCGATGTTACTGAGCTCAATGATAGTAGAGTAATGAAAATATCCATTTTGAACTACGACTGGACCTTTCATCATCACGATGATTACCGATATTATGAGGAGTTGATGGTGTAAAGGATGCAAGAACTTAAAAGAAAATATGTAATACCTGGCGATAAGATAGTTGACGGCAATTTCAGGCCATCGATGAATGTGATTAGGGTCGGAAATTCCATTTTCTCAACTAGGATTGGAATTGCCGAGACCGGAAGGGACGGGATCAAGGTCATACCATTGTCCGGAGTCTATATTCCACGGGTAAACGATGTGGTAATAGGTAAAATTGTCGATCGTTCTTCTCTTTCGTGGGATGTAGACATAAATTCATGCTTCTCGGCACACTTACCTGCACAGGACGTGTTTGGAAGGGATTTTTCTCCAGCAAGAGATGATATGAACAGAGAGCTGGCGACGGGCGACCTTATCACGGCCAGAATAATAGCATTTGATAGGACAAGGGATCCTATGCTTACCATTCAGGACAGAGATCTAGGCAAAATACATAGAGGTGAGTCCCTGAAGATTTCCGCAACTAGAGTGCCGAGACTCATTGGAAAGCGTGGCTCTATGATTCAAACAATAGAACAGGCAACTCAAACGAGGGTTCTCATAGGTCAAAATGGGATCGTTGTGGTAACAGGACGGACCGTGGATGGAATAGAATTGGCCGTAAAAGCAATAAGAATGGTTGAAGAAGAAGCTCATACTTCTAACCTGACACAGAGGATCAAGGTACTTTTGAATGTGCCGGATACAACGCCACTACCACAATCCGCACCTGCATCAACTGAAGCATCTCCAGCGAAAACTGAACTATCGGAGCCATCTAACCAGGGTTCCTCTACAACCGCACAAACCGGGGTACAGTCAAATACAACAGGCATACAGGAGTCACCCAAAGAAAGCCGAGAACAGGAACGACATAAACAATCATCGAAACAACAAATAGCACAAGAACCCTTGGATGCTCCGGTTTTGCCCTCTGATTCTTCTTCCTCTTTCTCATCTGATGTATCATTGCCATCTTCAAGTTCGGAAGGTCACAGCCAAGACGAAAAGAGCGGAAAGGCAGATGACGTCCACTCTGCCGCCATCCCGACAGGTAGTACTGAGGCACGAAAGACTAAAAATGCCGTGAAAGGAGCACAAGAAGGATTGCAAGAACATGGCAAAAAGGAGGAAGGTACATAATGAGTCAGACAAGAAGCCTAATAGATAAACAAGGAAAGCGAACGGATGGTCGCACTGCAGAACAGCTTCGTGAAGTAAAAATTACTGTAGGTGTTGTAAAAAACGCTGATGGGTCTGCATTTATAGAATTTGGCAAAAACAAAATTGTCGTTGCTGTCTATGGACCAAGAGAGGTACATCCAAAACATATGGCGCAGCCAGACAGATGTGTCCTTCGATGCAGATATCATATGTCTCCGTTTTCAACTGATACAAGAAAGAATCCCGCTCCTTCGCGGAGAGAGGTTGAAATTTCCAAAGTGATGCGTGAAGCCTTGGAGCCCGCCTTGTTGTTGGAAGATTATCCCCGTGCAGCTATTGATGTATATGTCGAAGTTCTGCAAGCTGATGGAGGGTCAAGATGTGCCGGTATTACTGCTGCCTCTGTCGCTTTAGCCGACGCAGGAATTAATATGCGAGACCTCGTAGCAGCATGCGCCGCCGGAAAAGTTGACGACAAGATTGTCCTTGACATAAATGATACCGAAGATAAAGAAGGTGGAGCAGATATGCCCGTTGCTTATATGCCACATCTTGACGAAGTGACTTTACTTCAACTCGATGGAATACTGACAAAAGAGCAGTTCACTGAATGCTTTGACAAGGCCGTAGAAGGCTGCAAGATGGTATACGAGGTTCAAAAACAGGCACTAATGCAAAAGTATTTTGGTAATGAAACAGAGCTAAAGGAGGAAGCACAATAACATGAGTACGTCCAAACGCTCCACTATAATAGTCGAACACCTACGCAGACAGCAAATGTGGGATTTTATTTCAAAGGGAAAAAGATTGGATGGTAGAAGACTCGATGAAATGAGACCGCTTGAAATCGAACTAGATATCATAAAAAAGGCGAATGGTTCCGCAAGGGTGAGGCTGGGAGATTCGGAGGTAGTTGCTGGTATAAAGGCAGAAACAGGGGAGCCCTTCGAAGGACTTGAGAATAAGGGAGCGTTGATCATCTCGGCAGAAGTGCTGCCTACTGCTTCCCCATATATCGAACCAGGACCACCTGATGAAGAAACAATTGAACTTGCAAGAGTAGTCGATAGAGGTATTCGAGAATCCGAAATGCTTGACCTTGATAGGTTAGTTCTGGTTCCAGGGAAAATTGTATACACAGTATTTGTAGACTGTAGCGTTCTCAATACTGATGGCAACCTGTTGGATGCTACATCGTATGCTGTAGTCTCGGCATTGCTGAGCAGCAATCTCCCTATTTTTGAAATGCAAGATGGCAAAGTTGTTGATACGGGAAAATTGCAAGACCCTCCCCTTACAACAGTACCCGTGTCCATTACAGCTGTTAGAATAGGCGACACAATACTTTTGGATCCGACCGCCGAGGAAGAGGCTTGCATGAACGCTAGGATTACAATAACCACAAACTCCAACAGTGAGTATGCAGCAATCCAGAAGGGGTTTGCTGGAGGATTCACAAGAGACCAAATCAAAAAAGTAGCAGAGGTAGCAAGAATTAAAGGCGAGGAAGTCAGAGCCAAATTGCAGGAGTTGACCAATAAAGCTGGTTAGCAGAAGAAGAAGAAGTGCGGCAGCATTAAAGGGTCTGGGCGTAAGGTATGGAGCAACCGTGCGTAAAAGGTATGGGAAAGCCTATAGTACTTTAAAGCAAAAAAGACGATGTCCAAAATGTGCTTCACTGCAGTTTCATAGAATCGTCATAGGGATATGGCATTGCCCTAAATGTAACTACAAAGTCGCAGGAGGGGCTTATAGTGTCGAAGCCCAAAAATTGCACAGCTAAAATACGGCTATCATTTGAAAAGAAAGGAACTGGCCTAAAAAAAACAGATATTGGTTCTGCGGATAAGGTTAAGAATCGCTCCTCTTCATACGGTGTAGCTCAATCTGTAAGCGTGGCGCTACAGCCGTTGAGGATACTTTCATCATCGTCAGCTGATCCTTCGGATTTCGACGCCAATGTCAGGGTGTCCTCCGACGAAAAATCTAATGTTTTCATAGAAATTGAATCAGACGATATTCCGTCCTTACGTGCAAGCATAAATTCTTATCTGCAGCTTGCTGACGCCTCATGTAAGTGTATCACCGAGGAAAGCGTGGATTGTTAACTATTTGATCTCATAATTTACTACTTTGAAAGGAATGTGCGATTGTACTTTGTTTAAATCTTTGGAAGCATATATAACCGTATTTTAATTTAATAAAATAGTATGAGCGAACAGGAATTGCCACCTTGGTTAAGAGAACAATTATCACGTTTACAGCAGCTTCAGCAAAACTTGCAGGCCATTATGATGCAAAAACAACAAGTAGAACTAGAGATCGTAGAAATTGAAAGGGCTTTAGAGGAATTAAAAAAAATGGAGGGAGATAATAATTCAGTATATAAGGGTGCAGGGCCTCTTTTGATAAAAACAAAAAAAGAAGATGTTTTGAAGGAACTTGAAGAAAAGAAAGAATTGTCAAATACGAGAGTGACTGTTTTAGGAAAGCAGGAAGCACGAGTAAAAGATAACCTAAAAGAGGTCGAAAACAAGATTAATACCATGATCCGTCAAATGCAGTCTGGTGCCGCTGGCGGTGGCGGTGTTGGAGGCCCCGGCCTGGGGACTCCAGGAGGAGGTCAAGGATCTGGTCTACCGGGAGGAGGCAATTTTGCAACACGTCCCCAGGGCCAATGATCCTATAAACTCCCTTTCTTCTATTGGTGCACTATAAAAACAGAAAACCTTCTCGAGTTAACATAAATCCTAGATTGCATTTATTATTCATTGTCTGTTAAATCGTCCAAAAGCGTCCTTTGAATCAATTCGAATCTTCTGTCTCTAGTTTTACCTTCCTCAGCTGCGTTAGCGACTGTATAGTAGTCCGTATTACCGTCCGGATCGATTGTCATATCAAGAATTCTTCTTACTCTAGCCGCTCGTTCTGTACCAAAACCAGAAATTCTTGAAAGTTCGGCAGCCGAAGCGTTGAGAGCTCGACTGGGAGTCTGAAATTTGCCCAACATTCTTACCGCCAGTTTGTCTCCGACGCCCGGGAGTGAAGATAGAATTGATAGTTGCTGTATATGCCCCGGATTTCCTTTTTTTATTCTCTTTAGCAACGGTCCGGTGGCCAGTCCGTTCTGTAGTGACTTGTTTACCATCACTACTAGTAACTGTGCGGTATAATCTGCAGAGGGAGTATGAATTATAGGAATTCTAAAATCGAAGGCAACTTTTACTAATGCATCATAGATCAAAGGAATCTTTTCACTTACAAGTTTGGATCGTTTGCGCTGGGTAGTCATATCGCCTTGAAATTTATTGACGTCTTTGCCTTGGTCTATCTCTCCCTCGTAGTCCTGGCCTGTGTCTATTTCTTCGTTCATATCCTCGCGTTCTTTTTTCCTGACCCCGATATCCCTACTCTCTTCATGATCCTCTTCTGGAATATCCATTAAATCGACTATATTGCCCTCTATAATGAGGACGGGTTTTACATAGTGCTCCGTAAGCTGTGAACATTGGACAAATAACCGTCCATCATAGATGGAGTTGAGCAGGTCTTGAATTGTCTTTCTCTCTATTGCACTTTCAGGAGATACAATATAATCACCGACTTTCAGCTGCGCGAAATCAATCATGGCACCTGCCTGTCGAAGTAAAACTGGAATCCCACTTTTTTTTTCCCTCTCGTCTACCACAATCCTGGCAGGCACGAGGTATGCTATGCGTGAGCTATTAATTTATCTAACGCATTCGGAGGTATAACGATGGACTCTCTTATAGAACAAGGTAGAGAACTTGTTCCCTATTTGCTGTTTCCTTGACTATTTGTTTCGATTGAAGTTGCACTTCTTAGGTAGCTTCGGCTAGCCTGATCCGTTGCCAATGTTTCATTGTCCGTTTGGCTGCCCTGAGGATATGCAAGCGGAGCGCTCTTGTTGTATACCTCCTAATACCATTAAATGATGTAGATTTCATTGTAAGACAATAATCATAGTCAATATGATAGCACTGAATCCTATCCTGCTAAGGAATCCTTGCATCGAGGATTCAATATCCACAATAAAAAAGGAAAAAGAAAATATAAAGTAAATAGTTCTCTATGAAGGATTTTTACAAAAAATATCAGAGTTTTAGATGCAAAGCAAAGCACTATCAAAAAACATAATAGTTTCGGAAGCCTACTAGAAATCAAGTTATCTTATGACATCTGATAGTGTTAGCCTAGAGGATTCATCATCTTTCATGGGCACAGGTGCTATTTTCTTCGAGCTAGCAAGCGAACAGAGACTATCTATCTTATTCAAGTTAAGCAGTCAAAGTAGTAAGCTCGCACAGTTAGCAAAGGACCTCGATGTAACCATGCAAGAGGTTCATAGAAATGTCAATAGGTTGCAGGAATCAGGGCTAATAAGAAAGGATGCAAATGGCCACTTTTCGCTGACTACTTTTGGAACGACTATATTACAACAGATTCCGACTATGAACTTCCTTTCGAGAAACAAAGAGTATTTTTCTGATCACTACTTGGGAGATATCCCGATGAAATTTGTTCACCGGATCGGAGCCCTAGACAACTGTGAATATATTGAAGGATTGGTTGCTGTTTTGGAATGTTGGAAACGGATCTATAACTCCTCGAGCGAGTATATTTATGGTATGCTACCTCAAATACCACTTGAACTGATCGAAACTCTGTTAGCAAAAATAAAACAAAGTCGAATCAAGTTCAATTACATATTGTCCCAGCAAACCGTAGTTCCAAAGAAGAGAACCGATCTTTTGAAAGATGCAGGGTTTAACGATCTCTTGAAAAAGGGTCTTGTGGAAAGGAGGATGGTCGATAAGATGCCTGTGGCAGTAATACTAAATGAGAGAGAAGCTACTGTTATGTTTCCAACATTGAAAAGAGGTCAAGCTGTCGCCGATTTGAATTCAATATTTTATAGCGGTAGAGATAACTCAATATTTCATGAATGGTGTCTTGATTATTTTAGATATTGTTGGTACGGCTCAAGGACATTTGATGAGAGCAAACTATTGGAAGTCTAGGTCACCTGAGCAAAACAGAGCAATAGATGATTAGAGGACACAAAAAGTTAAAGCAATAGAAAGACGAAATGAAGATAAAATATGCACACTTATTTAAATAGAATATTTCAGATCACGGCAGTGATCCTATGGATTGGTAGATATCCAACACCAGCTAAGATAGATTGCACGTGGGACCGTTCACCAGATTAATACATCCCATTATGATGGCTGCATGCATTGTTCGTAATAGATGCCCTTGTTCAGGAGCAAAGGTTATCACGGAAGCTCTCTTCACAATCTAATCCGAATTCCATTGTCCTTTAGATATTTCTTGACTTTATCAACGCTGAATTTGTCATAGTGAAAAATAGATGCTGCCAGCGCCGCATCTACATCTGTTCTCTTAAAGACATCTAACATATGCTCTGGATTTCCGCAGCCACCAGATGCAATTACAGGAATTCGTACGGCTTGGCATATTGCCTTTGTCAGTTCAATATCATATCCATATTCTGTTCCGTCGGTGTCGATACTAGTCAGTAGAATTTCTCCAGCACCGAGCGATTCAATTTTTTTAGCCCACTGAATTGCGTCTATCCCAGTTCCCGCTTTTCCACCATAAATTTTAACTTCAAACCAATTGCTGCCAGTAATAAGCTGTAAATTATCCTGTTTTTTCATATTTTTTCTATTTTTGTTCTTTCTACCAAGGTTTTTGTTCTCGTGATTTGCAGCGGAGAACCTATGCCTTCCGCTTACATTTTGGTGATCATAGTTTCGTTTTGCATCGACGGCTACAACGATGCATTGCTTTCCAAATATTGACATCAGTTCACCGATGAGTTCTGGATTTTTTACTGCTGCAGTATTGACGGATACCTTATCCGCTCCGCTGAGCAGAATTGAACGCGCATCTTCTAACCTTTTAATTCCTCCACCAACCGTAAAAGGTATATCTATAACGCTCGCGACATTTCTTACAATATTTTTCATAGTATCTCTTCCTTCCTGGGACGCAGTAATATCGAGGAAGACAAGTTCATCTGCACCATCATCGCTGTATTTTTTTGCCAGAGCGACTGGATCTCCTGCATCCTTCACTCCTTGAAAGTGAACACCTTTTACCACACGACCATTTTCCACATCCAAACAAGGGATGATTCTCTTTGATAGTGGCAATTCTTATGCTAACGCCTTTGCCCTAGATAGGTTAAGTTTTCCATCATAGATGGCTTTTCCTAGGATAACCGACGAACATCCTATTACCCTAAGTCTTATAATGTCAAGGAGGTTTGATGTCCCCCCACTTGCCATAATTTTTGCGCCATTCAACGTGCAGGCATATGACAAGGTATCTAGGTCCGGTCCTTCAAGTGTTCCGTCCCGTTCAACGCTCGTTAATAAAAATTCACGGACACCCATTGACAAAAACTGATTTATTGCATCGACTGGTTTAGTCCCAGAACGCTCCTTCCAACCCTGAATCACGACCATATTATTTACTTGGTCAACGGATATTACAATTTTCTCAAGCCTCTTTCTTGTAAGCTGCCTTATCAAATCTGGGTTCTTGTAAGCCAATGTACCGAGCACAACTTTTGCTGCCTTATTAGAACCAAGCATTTCCTCTATTGCTTCTATTGATCTTATGCCACCTGCAACCTGAACGGGTATCTGGACAGATTTTATGACCTCCAAAATAACCCGTACATTGTTTTTGCCTGTATCCAAAGCCGCATCGAGGTCGACTACATGCAAAATATCTGCGCCGGCTGCCTCCCATTTTTGCGCAATTTCTGGGGCGTTGCGACCATAGGTAATCTTCTTGGCAGGATCGCCCTTGACAAGTCGGACGACGCTACCTTCCATTATATCGACTGCAGCTATTATTTTCATTTGTGTTACTTGGAAGAATTGATAACAGCACCATTAGACGAACATATTTCCAAAAAATTCCTTATTATCTGAGAACCAACCGGACCGGATTTTTCTGGATGGAATTGAGTCCCAAATATATTACCCTTTTCAATTACAGCCGGCATTTTGTTGTCACCATATTTTGTGGCAGCAACCACTATTTGTCGATCTCTCTTTCCAGGATAAATTCTATAGGAGTGCACAAAGTATACCCATGAGTTATCTCTTATATTGCGAAGCAGTCTGCTACTGCTACTGCTGTTGCCATTGCCACCAATATGGTTCTTCCTCTTAATCATATTTTCTGAGCTTATTTTGTGTCCAACGAGTTGAATGTTATTCCAACCCATATGTGGAACTTTAACTCTTTTCTTGTCAAGCATTCGAACCTGTCCGTCGACTATTTTTAGGCCATCCATTTTTCCTTCTTCGCTGCAATTAAATAACATCTCCATTCCAAGGCAAATTCCAAGGATGGGCATCTTGCTTTTAATAGCAGAAGAGAGGAACCCTTTTTCCTGTCCGATAGAGGTAATTGCCGGGTCAAAATTGCCCACACCAGGTAAGATCAGACCGTCAAAAAGGAAAAGCGATTTCATATCCCGGACAACAGAAGCCCTGCGAGCACCATTTCTCTCCAATGCTGCTTTTAAGCTAAAAAGATTGCCCGCTCCATAATCAAATATTGCTACCTTAGGATTAACGACGGTTAGATCTGCATTATCCATGATTTTCTTCTGGTTATTGCTATCGTTGCTATTATTGTTGTTAATTGCCGGTAGTACAGTTGTCTTCATTGTAATCACTGATATTTTTTACATTTCACCTTTTGTACTTGGAGTTCCAACCCTTCTTTTATCTATACTGACAGCCATTCTAAGTGCTACAGCAAACGCCTTAATGGCAGATTCCACTTTGTGGTGGTCATTGTCACCGTATTGTACGACTACATGCGTACACGCATTCAAATTCTGTGCCAGAGAAAGAACAAAATGTTCTAAATCCTCTTTGGGAACCTCTTCAATGCTATCTCTGGTTAGCCTTAGTTGTATGTTGTGGAATTGGCGCTTTACCAGGTCTATGGAAGCATATGATAAACATTCATCCATAGGGACCATCGCATAGCCAAACCTTGTAATCTGCAGCCTGCCGGATAGCGCTTTATCAATCGCTAGCGAAATAGCGGTTGAGGTATCCTCTATTAGGTGATGTACTATTCCATCCTTAGACTTCGCTTCCAAGTTGATGTCTAGCATACTGTGTTTTCCCAAGGAGGTAATAAGATGGTCAATAAAAGAAAGACCGGTACTAATCGTTGTCTGACCTGAACCATCGATATTGACGTCTACGCTTACCGATGTTTCATATGTGGTTCTCTCGATTTTGGCTGTTCGCTGGGCATTATCCTTGTCAACAATATTGTCGAGACGACTGCCACCTTCGCTATCCATACTATCTCTCTAACTATTGTCCTATCCTCTCGCTAGTACATATTCCTTGTTCCTTAGTGAGCCCCAAAGCGTTCAACAATTATTTTGTCTTCAAATAAATGGACATACACATTTTCCCCGACGGGTAAGGATTTATCGCTTCCTAACTCCTATATATATTATAGTGGGTAACAATAGGTCCCTCTATCCCATCAATATCCTTATTTCGATCCCTACTGAATTCCCTGCTCTACCGCCCATTAGTCATTATTTTAATACTAACTATGATTCAAGCTTGTTTCGCATATCTTCATACTGTTCCTTAGTAATCTCTCCTTTCGCAAATCTAATTTTTAGTACTTAAGTGGGTCATCGCTGATTGTGGAGGATGGTAAAAAAAGGGTTTGTTATAGGGTTAGATTATAATTGACTCTGGAGAAAAATTGGGTAATGTCCCTTTTTTCATTGACGACTTGTTGATATAGTCTTACTCCCAATTCTCTTACTGCCTTTCCTCGAAATGAAGAAACGCCAGATCTAGGTTCGTGTGAAATTCCGTTTTCATTAGTAATCTATATGGCCCCCGCAAGGCGATGTGATCTACCACTGTCTGTTAATCATGCCAGTTCCAATTCCTATCCCTTCATAGGAAAATGCGCGCCAGAAATCCCTTTTCGTCTTGAGATCCTAAGTTCAGATATGCTAAGGCGACTATCCCTCTATGATCTTTTCAATGGACCTAATTTACCATCTTTAAGTGTTGATCGTGCTTTACAACTTACACTTGACATCTCCTTGCATTCTCTATCAGGATTGGTGCCCTCTGGTATTAAATACCATACAATGGTAAGACATAAATAGTGCTTTACCTAATATGTTAACATGTCCAAAAGAGAACAAGAAGTCAATACATCCCCTTCACAAATACAAAAACAACAGCAAGAAACAGTGAACAGAGCATTAGATCAAGCAAGAGATAATATCAAAAAGACTGTTAACGAGGCAAAAAAAGACGTGTCGATGTATTCTGAGCAGTTTACGAATTTACAAGAAAGAGCGATTGAAACTACAAGGAATATTGCTGAAACTTACATTGAATCACAAAGAGAAATCTTCAACTCATTTAATCAATCAGTACGGACCCCATATGCAGAACAAGTTGCAAACAGGGCAACAGCATTTCAGCATGCGTTTTTCTCACCTGGAGCCGAAGCATATGCTAATACAGTCGGTAGTATGGTTGATAATTTTGTAACAGCAACACGAATGATGAACAAAACAGTATTTGCAAACGCAGGACTAATCAATACATCACTTCAACAGGCAAGTGATAATGCCCGGGAATATTCCAGAATTGGAATAAATGCTGCCAAGAATATTCACGAAACGGCAAATGAAATATCCAAAATAGGAATGTCTGTTATAGAGCAGACACCAGCAACACGAAGAAGCTAATAATCAAGCAAACCCTTTTTTCTTCTTTCTAGTGTCAAAAATACCTAATCGATCATCTGTAGATTTAAGTCTAACTGTATGCGCTGTTTAAATCAGTCAATTGTAGTTCCTTTATACATTCCCCTTTACCACATTCGAGTCTGAAGGAAGTATCAGCTCTCTTGTTTGATGCTTGGTTTCCTCCTTATCTTTATCATCGGAGTCGTTAGTGTTGCATTTATGACCCTGTGGAACTAGAGAAGATGATGACGTCTCCGTCTCACGCGCTTGGAAGCACAGACTCTTCCCTGGATTTTTGTGTGTTGTTTGGCGTTCTTTTCCCTGCCTGTGTTCTTTCCTTAAAGCTGTGGCTCTTGGTTCAATTTCGTCTTTCTTACGTAACATTACCGAGACCTTCCTTATCCGGCCTGTAGCCTTCTCATTTTTCTCCTCGTACTTTATGTCCTTTGATTTTTTGAAAATCTTGGGATTATTCTCGTTTTTATCCAATTTTTGTGCTTCTATCCTTACAGAAGCTATGCTAATGACAAAGTCCTGGTTGCAATGTGATGAGAAATACTTCGGTTGATTGATGTCAGAGAAGTTAGTCTTCCATTTCAAAGGAGACCCGCACTTGTTGCATTGTAGCTCAGTAAGTGCATAATGTAGATCTGAGATTGTGTCACTTTGTTTTATTCTAGTCATATAGGAGCTTAGGCCTCATGTTACAACAATCACATAATAACTATGCGAACTTGTGTATTTTGACAGAACAATCAAATATGCTGTACAATTTTCTGTCAAGAAGACTCAACATTGTTAAATTTCTGAGGATATATAAGAACATGTTGGATTCCTTGTGTCATAGTCATAGCCCATGGGGGCAAGATTGGGCCAAGAACAATGAGAACAAAGCTAGATAACAATAATCCTCACAATGCCGAGACGCACATGAAGGAAAAAGTGGAGGAAAATTACATTACTTTGCCTCTCTAAAGACAGCGCTAGTACGCCAAACCTTTCAGGCGGCATGAAACAAAAGAGACCCAGAAAAAGAATAGAAGGCTTAGAGAAGAGACCACGTCAGAAGAATGTGAGACGTAACTATTGACACAATGCCAATAATTATATTGAATGATGTCCGTAGACCTAATAATGAATCAAAACGAACGATCCACTGCTACAGTATTGTCCGCTATCGTTATATGCTCATTGCTTGCAACGGCCTTCCTCTTTGTTGGGACTATGAATTTTTCCCAGAAGGCAATAGGACAAGCGGAAGAAACCTTCGGAGAAAACGCTACTTTTGCAGAAGAAGTCGGGAGCCCAGCTGCTAATCAAACAACACCAACTGCTAATCAAACAACACCAACACCAACACCAACACCAACTGCTAATCAAACAGCGGCAGCACCATCCACAGCGGCTAACGTAACAACCAATGTGACAAGCGAAGACCTTGAACCAGTGCGTGACAGTTTGAATACTGCACGCGAAGGGCTACAAGATAATGATACCCAGGCAGCCCTTGAGGCAATTAATGATGCTGATGGAACTCTCTTTGCTCTTGTAACAGAGGAAGGTAGTCAAGGTGGACTCGCCGAACAACTAAAGACACTTCAAGGTAACTTGGACACAGCTAGGGAGTCTTTGCACAATAACGATAATGCAAAGGCTCTTGAAGATCTGAACACTGCAGATTCTCAGGTACTGGTTATAACTCAGGCGTTGCCAGAAGATGAACAAGCAGACGAAACCGAAGAAGAAGAACCTGAAGAAGGCGAAGAAGAACCTGAAGAAGAATAACAACAAGGTAAGTTAGCAAAAAACAGCAAATAGAGAAACTCCGGGATCGCTTGCCAATTGGCAAACTATTCCCTTACCTATATTTTCTTTTTTCCTTCATTTTATGCTTCAAAACCCAGGAGTTGCGAGGTTATCAAAAAAACTTTTATAATGATTGATCATGAAAAATTCATACCACTCTCGCGTGTGAATCGAAAATTGAAGCTAAGATATTCCATTACCCTTTCTTCTTTTGCTCACCTCGAACCCGTAGAAAGGACGCTGGAAAGACTCCAGAGTCAGGGCTACGATGCTGTTGAGATGTTTGGAGAACCAAAAAAGATGGAAATGAAAAAATTAAGAGATATATTAGATTCATTCAGCCTCCCTGTATGTGGAGTTACAGGGATGTGGGGGTCTGTAAGCGAAGATGGTTGGAAGAGAAAGATTCTGAGTGCTGACAGGAGCATTACAAAGCATTCTGAGGAATACGTAATGGAATGCATCAAGATGTGTCAGTTTATAGGAGGAAATGAAATGAACATCTGTCTTTTTGCAGATAATGAGATGGTTTCATTTGATAGGAATCATAGAGCCTTGTCAGAGGACAGAAAAGGAGCAGTCACACAAAAGGCCATTCCCCTATTGGCCAAGCTGTCCAGGTTCGCGGAAGACTATGGAGTTCATATGGTATTAGAACCCCTGAATAGGTACAGCACGCCTTTTTGTTGCACTGCAAAAGATGCACTCGGCATTGCATCAAAGGTAAACCAGGATAACTTCGGAATCTTGTTGGATACTTTTCATATGAATATAGAGGAAGATTCTTTTGAGGACGCAATTTTGAAATCACGAAACCTGTTACGACACATGCATTTTGCAGATAATAATAGAAAGATGCCAGGATATGCTCATATCAATTTCCTATCCATTATGCGATCTCTCTCAGGTATTGGCTATAATGGATATGCAAGCTTTGAGCCTATTTTATACGACAAAAATTATGAAACCTTTACCAGAAAAGGATTGGAGCATATCAGGTCAATAGAAAAGTCTCTATCTTCTACCTCATTGTCGCCTTCTTCTTTCTCAAATCCCGCAGTGGTAAACTGATTTATGCTTATTCCAGCTTCCTTTATTCACTTTTACCCACCTTCTTCATTATCCTTTCCAATCATAATTTTTGACAGTGTTGTACTTCACAGTCTACTCATCAATTAACAATAGTTTCTTTTATTTTCTGGGAAAGCTTTTCAAGCTCAATGGGCTTTTTTACGACATCAACAATGAGCCTATTTTGCATTAACTCACTTATAATCTGGTTGTCAAGTTCAAATGCAGTAATCAGCAGTATTTTTATGTCACCTATCTCTTTTATCTTGCGGGCCACGACATCGCCTGAGATATCGCCTAGCTTGTAGTCCAACAGCAAGAGGTCGATCTCCTCGTTTTTGTTCTTACAATCCAATATCGTGTCGACACAAGACTTGCCTGAGTCTACTGTTAGTACGTTATATTGAGATTCAAGGTGAATGCGAAACATTAAAAGAAGATCTGTTTCATCGTCACAGACCAATATTGTCTTTCGTACGGAGTGTCGAATGTCTTCTCCACGATCTTGTGTGCCCATCTTCAATCTTCAACTAGCAGCTGAGATCCTGGGATGATATCAATTTCTATATTTGAGTTTCTGATTCTCATTGTTATTGGTAGGTTGCTCTTGAGTAAGAGTATGCGTGTTGATACTTATCCTTTGCGCTAATTATAATATCTTCACTTATACATTAAATGGTAGAGCTCCTGAGAGTAAGCCTCTTTACACTGATGTTTTTTGAAGTAAATATTAGGTTCTTGTAATCAAGCTCGTCAACCATCCTGGACACAGCTACCTTAAATGCTACCTGGGTTTGGGGTGCCATCAGGATCTAAACTAGGTAACCTTGAAGCCATCGATGGGAGTCAGTTTTTAGCATGCACCTTTACCCCAATTTTGCTCTATGACTAAATTAGCCGCAGATTGCAGGTCGCTCTCGGCACTCGTCCAGTTGCTAGCATATTCTAATGCAAGAACGGCCCTTTCATGCCTAAACCTTGGTCTCGAAGTGTCCTCTAAAGGAGCAACAAAGCTGGGAGATATTGCTTTGCTATAATTCGTCTGTACGGTCCTCTCTCTTTTTCTTTGGTCCCCAATCCTGCTTTGGTTTCTCTAAGTTAGTGCTTTTAAAATAACGGAATAATACCAAGGTGGCCCCATTAAGTAGAACGTGATATAACTATCAGTATCATTGCGAGGGCGATACATCCTTGGTAAACAAAATGGAGTTATTGTAATAACTGTCGGTTTTATCTATCTATAAGCTTCTCGCAAAAAGGATTTCATGATTTCTGGCAGGGCTATCTTCCCAGGCGAGGTACACTTTCTTTGAATCTTCGGATATTGCTATTGACGTGCATTCCGATACGCCTTCATTCTTACTTATATTTTCATTGAACTCTGTAAAGGTTGCTCCCGCGTCCAGGCTTTTTTTAATGTAGATCTCCTCGTTACCGTCCTCCAGAACGCCTTGCCAGGCTATATATACAGCATTGTTATCTGTAGCGACTTCAACATTTAATGTATTTTTTTCCGTAAAAGTTGTGGCAGCAGAAAAAGTAGTGCCATCATCTGAACTCAAGGTATAAAATAGGTTGCCAGCAACCTTTTCGTCTGGATTTCCTCCCCAGACGACGTACACATTATCACCAGTGGCTGCGACTTGGGATTCCCCCACAGAATTCCAATTAGCATTTAGCTTAATTGTGTCATCAAAACCCCTTCCGCTATCAAAGCTCTTAGTAAGGAAAATACCCCTGTCGGCGCTACTGTTATTATTGCTATCATTTTCTCGATTGGCATTATCTCCAATTATACCTACGTTCCATACCACATAGACATTGTTCTCATAGGCTGCAACCTTTGGATAAGACTTGAATGCATTGTTAGTTAGGCTTCTTGCTTCCTCAAAGGTCTCTCCATTGTCTGTACTCGTCGCCAACAATATACTGCTTTCATCACCCGTACCTGCGTTGCCAGTTTCAATATTGTTCCGGTCTGTAGTTGGTAGTAGAGGCGTAACTTGCCATACTACATAAACCTTATTTTCTGCGGCGGCCATCTCTTGGTTGAATGAGTCGGCAGCCGGAACATTACTCAAAGTAACCGTCTCACCAAAGGTGTTTCCACCGTCAGTACTCTTTCTAAATAATATTTTCTTATTATCTTCCGAAGGGAAAGAGTCAATCAAAGGGGAATTATCAATCCAAGCAACGTAAACATTATTTCCTGAGGTTGCAATTTGAGGATGCTCTGAAAACCCTGGATTATTGCTCAGGTTTATTTCATCGCCGAACGTTAGACCCCCATCAACACTTTTCTTTATGAGAATCTCGTAGTTTACTAAATTATCGCCATCAGAATAACGGGACGGTGGATCTTCCTGCCAGACGACGAAAACGTTGTTTCCGTGAGTGGCCACCTGAGCATATACAGAGTCCCTTGCATTATTAGTTAAGTTAACTGGCTTGGAAAATCTAACTTGATTAGCCAGAGTATTTTCATTCGCTTCGGCCTGTGAAAAACTATCTTGATATCCAACAACTGAGACAACACCTAGTATAATTATGACTCCTAGTAATATTGTTCCTGGATTAAATGAAGCAATCATTGAGCTTGGCACCAAAATTTTAAGTTACTGTTTATAGTTCTCATTCTATTTCTCCGTTAATAGAGCGACTCATCCCAATATTTTACTATCGCTAGACCATCAGGATCGTGCCAACAGCTCCGTCCCATGTGCACAAAGGATATGAGTTTACGGGGTAATGGCCATGGTTGATACTCAATAGTCCAGCGGCAATTTAAACGTCTTTGGCGCAGCGAAACCCCGAAAAGAGAATCCTATCATGTGGTCTAAAGTAGTTGCGGTAGCTATTTCTTATCTGTTTTGAAGGAGTTGCAAAACAACCGCCCCTTAACACCTTTTGATTAATCGCCCATTTGTCAGTATATTCTTCAAACCTGGATTCATAACCTGGATAAAGCACATATTCAGATGACGTCCATTCCCAAACATCACCTATCATGTGGTGGCAGCCATAGTAGCTCTCTCCCAATGGATAAGAACCCACTTTAGACGGTCCCCATAAGCAGGAGTCCATTGTATTGGCATGGATGGAAGTTGGTTTTTCGTCTCCCCAAGGATACACTGTTTTTCTCTGCAGCTCTTCATTCCAACTTGCCGCTTTTTCCCATTCAGCCTCAGTAGGCAGTCTCTTTTTTGCCCATTTTGCATAGGCGTCTGCTTCATAGTAGCTTACATTTGTCACGGGCTCTTGGGGATCAAGCTTTTTAATACCTCGAAAATCTTTTTTAGTCCAGGCGGAGTCCTCTGCTCGGTATTCCCAATATAAAGGGGCGCTCCATCTCTTTTCTTGGGCTAGGTCCCAGCCATCTGCTAACCAATGCCTGTAGTTCTCATAACCTCCGTCTTCGATAAATTTCAGGTACTGGCCGTTTGTTACCGGGAATTTGTCTAGCTTAAAAGTATTCAAATGTACTTTGTGTTCGGGTAGTTCATTGTCGTAGCAAAAACCCTTCCCACAAAAACCAAGTTCATAAAGTCCTCCTGGTACATTAATTACATCAGAATAATAAATATCGTTCCGACTATGGTCTGCATCCGGTACAGCGTCCTCCAGCACGTTAGCCGTCGCTCGGCGACGTTTACCATGCCTCCCCTTTTTGCTCTTTATCTCAACTCCATCAATATATGAAAGGGATTTTTTGATAACAGGTCTGTAATTATCGTCCGGATCTGCAAACCGCTGGAAGTAGCGTTGAAAATCATAAACCATGAGTTCTTGATGCTGCATTTCATGTTGATTTCCTAGTGTGATATGGTAGACTATGTCTTCATAATTGTATTCATCATGTTGGCTATTACTTTGTCCAATATCGCTGAGAAGGGCTATAACTTCCTTTTCGATTATTGTCCGGTATTTGAGAGTATCTTGGACAGTTGGCCTGGGAAATTTTCCTCTTTCAGACTTTGGTAATATCTCGCCAAACTTTTGATAATATGAATTTAGATAGCTGAGATTAATTTGTCCTGCGTTTGACCTCGTTATATTCTTGTCCCTATTGTATTTATTCAAGATCTGATGAAAAAACCATGTAACGTGGGCAATATGCCAGTTTGGAGGACTGCCAAAATCATCTGATTGTATCACTGCGTCTTCAGTCTTGAGGGGCTTGAAGAGATTCGTTGTGTTTTTCCTAACTTCACCGAATTCTTGTATTGTCTTCTCGAGCTCCCTTGGCTGAACTAATCTGGACAATAACATGGAAATGATCTAACTTCAATATAAAATATCTTCCCACTCCGCAAGCAATTCCTAATTTCTTTAGTGATGTATTCAGGAAAGCGAGCAATTTTCGCACTCCAGCTAATCTGGCTAGTAATACTAAAAGAGTTTAATACATACGAAGTTGTCCTATTGGTGCTATGCCTACAGCATACGTGTTAATTAACTGTGATTTGGGCTCTGAAGAGGAGATAATAAAGCAAGTGAAAAAATTGCCTGAAGTAATTGAAGTGAGTGGAGTATATGGTGTTTATGATATTGTTTTGAAGGTTGGAGGAGATACGATGGATAAGCTAAGGGAGACTATCACTTGGCATATAAGAAGAATTGACAGGGTGAGGTCTACACTTACGATGATAGTAATAGAAGGCCAAGGAAAGAAGGAGCAACAGCCTCCAGAATAATGTGGGGTTCAGGATGCTGATACGCTGATATCGATACTGATCACTGTAATAATCATAAAAGCTATTGATTGGCAATAGCGAAATTTGACATCAAAAGGTTCTATTTACAATGTGGCCATCATAGGTGCTGGAATTCTAGGTGCCTCAATTGCATACTTTCTGTCATCAGTAACAAACTCTAGAATCATACTTATAGAGCAGGAAAAAGGTGTGGCTCTTCATACCAGTAGCAGAAACACTGGTAAAGTTCACGCACCCTTTTTATACGATCCTATTAAAAAGAAATTCTTTGCAAAGGCTGCCTCTCTTGGGTTTGAAATGTGGAAGGTGTACTGTAAATTAAAATCATTGCCGTTTATCCAAGATGGAGTCATGGAGGTGGCAACCAGCGACAATAATGTTGATAGATTAAATACTTACATGATGTGGGGTGAGGCAAATGGACTAAGGAATGGAGAGGATTTCTGGCTTTTGGATAAAAGCCAAGTAAAGGAAATAGAGCCAAATGTCAACTGCACAGCAGCAATATTATGCAAAAAAGATGCTAGCGTAAACTTCGGAGTGATAACACAGCATCTAATAGAAGATTCTTGGGCATTCGGATGCAAGGTATTATTGGGTAATAAGCTAAAAGGGATATTTAGAGGGAACAATGATGAGAATATCGATTTGTCGGTAACAAACGGGGTAGAAGACTATACAATTACGACCCAGTTTCTGATAAATGCAGCTGGGGGAAACGCTGTTGATATTGCACATTCTTTAGGTATTGCAATGAAGTATACAGATTTTCATTTCAGAGGTGAATATTGGCAGGCCCCGCCAGAGTATCACAATTTAACAAATAGGAGTATATATTCTGTTCCTAAATTTCCGGAATATCCGTTTCTGGATCCTCATTGGATAGTTCGGATTGATGGAAGGCGGGAAGTAGGGCCAAATGCAGTTCCTGTTTTTGGTCCCTATGCTTATAACTGGATTACAAACGCAAAAAATTTTATCCCCAAGATTACAGAATCAATAAGAGCGCCTGGCATCCCAAGGGTGTTGTTTGATAAGAAATTTCTTACTTTGTTGGGACATGAGGTTCAAAGTTCGCTTTCAAAAACCGTAATGATTAATAGAGTTAAGGAATTTCTTCCGCAGCTAAGAGCCTCGTCATTTCAGAATAGAGGAACATCTGGGGTACGGTCGTCTCTTGTCAGTCCCGAGGGAAAGTTTGTTTCAGATACATTGGTGCTTAGGGAATATTCTTCGATAAACATCCTGAATTATAATTCCCCTGGTGCTACTGGTGCTCTACCTATGGGAGCAGCAATAGTATATGATTTGCTTCATAGCGGAATTATAAACAAAAACGAAGATAAAGAAAACCAGTCTGAAAAAAAATCGATTTGGGATGTTCAGGAAATATCAAATGAAATGAAACTTAAAGAACTTAGATGAAATTATACGGATAGTCACCAATACTATAATAATGAAGGCATGCGCTGAGCAAGAACACATCACAAATATGCAACGATAAACAATCCAATAGCAGCTGCCATTGTAATCCCCCATATGACCTTGTTCCAGTCTAATATTTTTTGACCGTCTAATACTCCAAAAGGGATAAGGTTGAACAACGCAATCCAACCATTAAATGATGCGCCAGCTACAAAATATGGACTAAATGAATTAAAACTGAGGAATAGAAATGAATATCCCATCACCAAATTTGTCAGCGGGCCAATCAAAGCGACTCTTCCAAACTTGCTTCTGTCCGACAACCCAATCATCACTGCGCCTGGGGCTATGAACTTAAATGGCATCATAGGCAGAGCCGATATTGCCGTTATCACAAGGCCCCACATATAGGCTCGAAACTCGGCCCAGCTTCCATAATACTGCGCTAAAAATTTGTGAGCCAATTCGTGGACCAGAAAAGCACTGACAAATATTGCAAGAAACTGCCAGGAAATGTATCTATAACCGTTTAACGAAAGACCTACTCCCATAACAAGCAGGGTTGCTATAGTGAGGTGGAGCAATTCCGTCTTGGACGATTTTATTCTAAGTGTCCTAGCAGATAGAGTTTTGTGATTACTGTTGCCATCGAGCAACATCTTTTTTCTCTTTGCGTCGTAAATGTTTAGATAGAGGCATGAGTGGTTAACAGGGTTTCTATGAATACTACAATACGAGTTCTGACAGTAACTACAGTTGAAAGGAATGCTTTCACTAACTCCACAAATATAGCACTCTACCATCTTTGTTTTCCTTTTCCTTCATTCTATCTTATGGCATTACGAAGATAAATACCGAACTGACCTGTAATAGTTTTCCATTCCTATATCTGTAACATAATCTCTAACCCTTGTAGCAAAAGTCAATATATGCTGTCTACATTACCTGGGATGTTAGACAAATATTGGCTATAGAAGTACCATCTAGACAGTAAATTTAACAACAACAAAAGGAAAGTATAACAATACACTTCTTCCAGTAGTCTCTTGATATTATGGCTGCAGACACATTCTGTCAAGGTCTGACTACTGAAGTGTTACATATCTGTTTGTTTTAGAGGGATATTTTCGCGCCGAGCATATGGGCAATACCTTAAGGAAAAAGTATTACTAATTTTCGACTTTTTCCATTATTGCATATATGAAGCAATATTCATGATCCTCTGCCTGCAATGAGTATTTGGTACAGCCTTTTGGACAAGAGCGATACGTTGGCTAATTACCTATCTTGTCAATAAGCGGTAAAATACCCTTCATATTTATTGTCATATTACGACTCCGATTCGTGACAAGAGTAGATGATATATCATTTTATAATATTCTTAATTTGTTGTACTGACCTGTCGGATTCTTCTTCAGTGTTAAAAAAGTGAGGAGAAGCTCTCACTGCTTTTTTCCCACCTCCAACATCTCTTTCAGCAAATATTATTTCATTTTCCTCAAGCTTATCTACGACTGTTTTGGAGTCCTTATTACAGGAAAATGAAACAATTGAGGTTCGTAAATTCTCATCTTCAGGACCGTACAACTTTACGTCCGCCACTTTGTCAAGCTCTCTCCAAAGTGTATTAGACACCTTCATGTTTTTTCTTCGAACATTATTCATACCTAGGCGCAAAAGGTATCTTACTGAGGCTTCTAAGCCAGCAAGCGCGGGGAAGTTTCGGAAGCCCGTTTGAAATTTAGCTGGTGGCTCAAGATAAGCAAGGGTTTTTTGGTCGGAAGAAAGCGTCGCAGACTCGGAACCAATAGATTGCGGCCTTAGGAACTCAGCGGCTTTTTTATCGCAATATAAAATTCCAAGACCTAGGGGACCGCATATCCATTTAAATGCTGGAAAGGCCATAAAATCACAGCCAATTTGCTTTACATCAATATCAATTGAACCTACTGTTTGAGCTGCATCAATGCAAAACAACACGTCATTATCTTTTGCTATTCTGCCAACCTCTTTAACAGGCATTATTGCCCCGTTATTGTATAGTGCGTGACTAAGCGTGATAAGCTTTGGTGTCTTTGTCTTGTTATTTCTTGTTACTCCTCCTGCACCTTTCTTAGTCTCCTGTGCTGTTTTTCCTCGAGATAAATTGTTCTCTAGCTCTGAAATATCAAAGTACCCGTTACTGTCGATCGGTAAATCAACCAAGCTTACTCCTTTCTCTTTAGACAGCTGCAGCCACGGAAGATAATTAGCATAATGTTCGTGGGTTCTTCCCCTGATAACGAGGGAATCGCCTTTTCTCCAGTTAATACCATTGCGAACATAGTTGATTCCTTCTGTAGTACTTTGGGTAAAAATGATTTCTTCGCTCTCACAATTAATAAGGTCAGCTATTCTGTTACGAAGCTCTTTCATTAGTAAAGTAATAAACTCATTTATTGTTTTGGAATCGGGTCCTTCTATCGAATATTTTAGGAAAGCATCTGTTATCGCTTTAATGGTAGAAAGTGGAGTAGGTGCTACTGACCCATTATTCATGTAAATCTTTTTCTTTGTAAGAGGAAAGTCCGCACGGACTAGATCTAAACTTGCCTCAGAGGAATATGTCATTGTACTTACGATCTACAATAATGAAATAAATTCATTTACAAAATCCAGAAGTAATTAATATTGTGAGAATCGAGAAGTAGTTCCCCTAAACAAACTAACGAATCATCTGGGGAAATGTTGGCTAGATGTAACTTTCTACCGCTCCCGAGAAAAGGTACGATAAATAGATAGGCTTATGAAAGCGCTTCCGCGTATTTATTGACGCCGACTCGAGAGCAGCCTATAAAGCCATAAATTTACATTAACAGTATTGCAATTATTGCCACTACACTAAATGATCAAAGAGGAAACCGAAAACCCTCTATGGGAATGGTAATTCAAAGGGTATTTCGTTATTATCGTCACCCTCGTCCTTACCTTCGTCACCGTCCCTATCATCTTTGTTCCCGTTGTCCTTACCTTCGTCGCCATCCTCTTTACCTTGTTCATTCTGCCCTTCTGAGACTGCATTATTGCCATCAGCTTCATTCTCGTCAGTCCTCGATTCATCACGTTGTTCCTCAGTCTGTTGCCTATCTTCTTGTTCCGAGTCCTCTGATTCTTCATTTTGGGTAGCAAAGTTTCCAATAGTCTCATCTTGTTTCTCATCTTGTTTCTCATCTTGTTTCTCATCCTGTTTCTCATCCTGTTTCTCATCCTGTTTCTCAACGAGATTTTCAGATGCTGTTTCAATGTCGGATGTTGGTTTCGCAACCAAACCGTTGTTCTGCTCAGATCCCTGTTGGTCTAACACTTCAGGTCGTAGTTCTAGAATTTTTCCTTGGGGATCGTTTTCCCCGATATCTGCAGAGTCCTGCTGTGCGTTCGTATTAAGTTCGTCTGTGGAG
>JALZES010000127.1 GCA_030861915.1 Thermoproteota archaeon | reverse complement strand
GTTATAATATTGGAGAACAAAGCAATTTGTAGAGCGCTATAGTGCAAGATCGGCGTATCTATTCCACTTGCAACCTGCCCCCTGCCAGCCATTCACTATTCTTCATATGTCGGATTAGGAGATAGTTGGTAGCATTTTTATTTATTCACATTTTCCTCTAGGTTTTATCTACGTCTGTATGTTAGAAATACACGTTAACGAAATCTGCTGCAAAGAGGTAGGTGGAGCGTTGCTTCTGTTATTATTTAGTTTTTGCTTTACCGTGCAGCCAACCCTGATGCAGAGGAATATCTTAATTCCTCTACCTATTCTCCCAATTATACAATTTGTCAAAATTTGCACTTAAACCGAGATATGGCTATGGTAGGAGTTTGGAGGCCCATTCTTATTTTAAAGCCTACAGAATCCAATTATAATATCGACATATAAACAGATTTTGAGTTCTACCGATCTGTACTATGGAATGGTCCTTTGAGTTTATTACGCAGAAGATACGTTTGCTCTATTTTTAAGATAATGCCTTAAGGTCGTTATTGTTGTTTTTAGTTGGACACTTCATATTGACACAAAATTTTGAATAATATTTTTCCCGCCGCCTAAAGACAGCTTCTAGTATGGGCCACCGACATATGAGGCACACTTTTCCCGTAGTCTTTATTGGAGTTTTCTGTGGAAGTGGAGCGGTTGCCTTGCATTTATTGGATGTATAACTAGAACATCCCACGAATCTCTTTTTTGTCCTACTTGACCTCATAATTTTCAAGTCTCCCCTGCCACAGATTGGGCAGGTTCCTAGTATGATCTGTTCTTTATTCCTAGTATTATCTAGTGCTTCAGTTATTTGATTGCCTATCTCAATTTCCTTTTCCTTGAGATAAGTGATTGCTTCTTTTAACTTAGCTGTTGCATATTCTATTACAAACGCACTTCTGGCTATGCCTGATTCAATTTCTTCTAGCTGTTGTTCCATGGATCTGGTAAGATCTGTAGATACTATGTTTGGTACATACTTGCGCATTAAATGTATTATTTCAAAACCAACATCAGTAGCTTCAATGCCTACTCCTCCGGGTCCATTCTTTTGTTTCTGGTAAGAAATGGTAGCAGTATTACTAATATAATTCCGCTTAAATAATGTGCTGATAATATCTGACCTTGTAGCCTTAGTACCAATATTTTCTTTTTCCATTTTTTCGAGCAAACTGGCTTGATTAAATCTATGAGGAGGTTGGATCAACTTCTCCGTCATCATCATGACAGCATTCCTCAATATGTTGCCATTATGAGTCTCCGGTAGATGAAGTTTGGTTTCACTTCTGATGGTATATGGTTTGTAAAAATTCATCCATCCCTCATAAATTGTCCTTTTTTCATCGGCTATGAAAAGGTGGTCGTCTTTAACTACAATCATCATAGTTGTATACCGACTTATAGCCGGTTCACCAAATGTTGCCAAGAACCTCTTGATTATGAGATCAAGAAGTTTTAGTTGTGCAACATCAAGTCTGCCTTTTGGCTTCTCTCCTGTAGGGTAAATTGCAGGATGAGCTGGATCTGTTTTTCTTCCTTCATTTGGAGAAAGATGATGTTTTGATAGCAGGACTTCAGCTAATTTTGTATAAGGACCGATGCATATGCTGCTATCGAAGCTACCAATCTTCTCATTGTTACCTAAAGCAGCGGCATCAATCTTGGAAAGACCTGAAATAATTTTCCTATAGCTTACTGATGATGGAAGCTTTTGGCTAGAAGTTCTTGGATAGGAAATTAGTGCATTAAGATATAGTTTCTCGGCAGTGCTCAGCGTGTAGCTGGGCGAGAACTTGAATACTCTAAACGCTTCCTTCTGTAGATCGCCCAAGTTAAAAGGACTTGGAGCTTTGAGTGTGACCTTCCTGTGCTTAATTTCAGTAACTCTACCATCTTGATCCGTACAGATATCAACTATTGATGTGGCTTTGGATAGAGTGTCAATTTTTTGCAGGTAGTACTGAGCATTGATCGGATATCCATTTCTCTCAAACTGCGCAGATACCGTCCAGTAAGGCACTGGAATATGTTTTCTAATAGATGTCTCTCTATCTACTACAAAAGTAAGAGACGGACCCTGCACTCTGCCTATTGAGAAGTTATAATACCTTTTTCCGTCATTACTGATTTTGAAAGACTGTGTTAGGCTTCTTGAGATGTTAATGCCATAAATAAAATCTATCATATGTCTAGATCTTCCAGCCTCAGCCAATCCTCTGCTAGGCTGCAACAAGCAGTCAAACGAATTTCTTATTTCCTCATCAGTGAGGGTTGAAAATTTAGCCCTTAAAGACTTTTCATATTTGTTATTACAGGCATATTCTAAAATATTGTAACCAATTACTTCGCCTTCCTGATCATAATCACATGCATGGATAAAGCTTGTAGCTTTTTGTGAAAGCAAGGATATCACGCTTATAACCAATTCAGTCTTTCGATCTTTCTTATTTCCCTTTTTTATAACTGGCATCCATTTAATATCAAATACAGGATATGTACTTCGGCTTCCCTTAGCATCTACTAGGCCATACAGATGACCAATTGCAGAACATATAATGAAGCGAAGGCCACTTTTTGTGGTTGCAGAAAAAACTGATGGCAGAGATCCTCTTTTTCCTGCTTCTATCTTTAGACCTGATATTCTTTCGAAACTTGAGGTTCCCAAAGCCTGCGCTATTCTTATTGCAGCAGCAGCTTTTTCGCAAATCACAAGGGTATAAGGCGGTTTGAGTGTCTTGCTTAAACTCAAATTGTTGTTTATTTTACAATGGCTAATATAATAGAATCAGCTAAGATAACAACCACAGTATGAAATGATGAGTTCTACGGCAGTATTCTCTCCCCATCCTAATTCATTCAAAAAATTGGGGAGGCCGCTATAGCTAAAGTTAATCTCTTTTGCGACGCCTTTTTCCAGACTTTCTCTTGCTCTACTGAGAGAAGA
>JALZES010000123.1 GCA_030861915.1 Thermoproteota archaeon | reverse complement strand
AAGCAGACCGGCAGTATCAGATGGGTCAGAAGGGATATTGCAAGGATATTAACCATCCTTGAGGAAAAGAGGAAGGGCTGAAATGTGATCAGGGCAGATACTATATTATCTCATGAAATTATTGGTCTGGATGTTCAAATTTTGGACAATACTTCGCCAACATCCAGAAGCATCAGCGGCAACATTATTGGCGAAACAAAGAACACCATTTTGGTCAGGACGTCTAGGGGAACTAAAATAGTGCCCAAGAAGAGTGCTGCTACCATTAAGTTTGCACTCGAATCTGGCGCTTGCTTTATAAGTGGTTCTTCATTGATAGGAAGACCGGAGGATCGGATCTCAAGAAACCGATAGGTGATGAAGTTGGTTAGGAATATTGGCATATCAGTCACTCCTCCCCGAAAGACCTGTGCTGACCCCGCGTGTGTATTCCATGGGTCTCTTCCAGTGAGAGGCAAGTCTTTTGGTGGTCTCGTCGTAAGCTCGAAATCGAATAAGATGGTAGTGGTCGCGCGAGAATATCCCCACCCCGTTCCAAAATACAAGAGGTTGGAGAGAAGCCGGTCCAAGGTGCATGCATATTTACCCCCATGCATTAATGCTAAAGAGGGCCAGCAGGTAAGAATAGCAGAGTGCAGGCCGCTTTCAAAGACTGTTTCATTCACCGTTATCGAGGCAAGTGAGACAAATGGCGGCTAAAACAAGGGCAGTTTCTGCAAAAGGAGTAGAAGAATTTCGCCCCTATATTACCAGGGCACTTCCAGTTACCGCCGCTCTCACATGCGCTGACAACACGGGAGCAAAGATCTTGAAAATAGCCATGGTCAATCGCTATAAGGGGAGACATTCCAGAATGCCCTCGGCTGCGGTTGGAGACTTTGTGACAGTTACTGTGAAGAAGGGTAAATCGGACCTTCGAAAACAGATCTTTGGAGCCGTAATCATAAGGCAAAAATATCCTCTTAGGAGGTTAAGTGGGCTGCGAGTTACTTTCGAGGACAACGCTGCTGTGCTGGTAACTCCCGAAGGAGAAATTAAAGGCACGGACATAAAGGGGCCCGTTGCAGCGGAGGCGGCTGAAAAATGGCCAAGGATAGCAAACCTGGCGTCAATAATAATATAGGTCTACAGCTATGTCAAAAATAAGTCCAAAGTTAGTCCACGTTTCAAAGCACAGGCGCGACGCGTCGATAGCCTCTCCTTTAGACGATAGTCTACGTCAACAGTATAAACTCAGATCATACCGGGTCATAAAAGGTGATACGGTTAGGGTTATGAGAGGAGAATACAGCGGAATAGAAGGGAAAGTTGAATCAGTCAGTACTTCGAGGGGAACACTGGCAATCGAAGGAATCCAAAGGGAAAAAGTACGCGGAGGAAATGTCAAGGTTAAAATTCACTCGTCGAATGTTACAATTTCAAATCTGAATTTGGATGACAAATATCGCCAAAACGCGCTGCAAGGTCGCACATCTAAGGATAGCTCCAGACCCATTATGAATCCTATTAAGAATAAGAGGAAAAAACAAACGAAAAAGGAGAGGGGCAAGTAATGGCAAAAAAAGGTGGAGGTACTAGACTCAAGAGACAAATGGCTCCGAATTTTTGGAAAATTGAGAGAAAGCATAGTAGATTTGTTCTCAAAGTCAGCCCCGGCCCCCACTCCAAGAGCACTGCCTATCCATTAGGAGTAGTCTTAAGAGACATCCTAAAGGTCTGCAAAACAATGCAAGAAGCGAAGAAAATTGTTACGAGCAGAAAGATTAAGGTTGACGGTCGAATATGCCCAGATGTGAATAGAGCCATAGGTTTGATGGATGTACTAGAGTTCGTTCCTACAGGTGAGGCATTTCGGTTTATTGCAAAAGATTCAGATGTTCTGCGTCCAGTTATTATTCCACCTCAAGAAAAGGCATCAAAAATAGCCAAGGTTAGTAGTAAGGTTAAGATCAAGGGGGGCAAAGTTCAATATGGCTTCCATGATGGTAAGACGATTATTAGTGACGAGGTGATGAATGTTGGGGATAGTTGCGTTGTAAGCCTTCCCGAATTGAAAGTCTCAAGCCATATTAAATTCGAAAAAGGTTGTTCTGCACTGATTACAAGGGGCGAAAATGCAGGGGTTATTGGAAAGGTTGAAGATGTCCGAGAAGGTGTCTTCTCCCTTCCTAAACGAGCCCTTTTATCGTATGGCAACAAATCCGTGGAGCTGCCTGTTGATATTGTAATCCCCGTGGGTTCCGAAGAACCCGCGATCAAGGTGAGTTAGAAATGAATTCTGAGTCAAGCCATTCTCCGATGAAGAATATATCTATTAGCAAGGTTGTCATAAATATTGGGGTCGGGCGTTCAGGCGAACCAGTTGAGAAGGCCAAAAGAGCCTTAAACATTCTGACTGGTCAGCAGCCGAAGGTTTGTGGAGCGAGGAATACCGTCAGAGACTTCGGAATTCACAAGGGGGAACCTATCGGGGCTATGGTAACGCTGAGAAGGGACAAAGCAGTCGAATTTTTAAAAAGAGTTATAGCCGCGAAGGGCAATATAATCAAAGCTTCATCGTTTGATGATTTCGGTAATTTATCCATAGGTATCCATGAACACATTGATATTCCAGGCACCAGGTACGACCCCGATATTGGCATCTTTGGAATGGATGTATGTATGGCTTTATCGAGGCCAGGCTACAGAATTTCTAGGAAAAGAAATAAATCTAGCATTGGAAAAAGCCATAGAATCAAAAGAGAAGATGCGATAAGTTTCTTGAAACAATCCTTTGGAGTTGAAGTAGCATAATGCCAAAACCTAGAGAATATAACTTGACGGGTAGGAAACAAGTAACACACGGAAAGGGAACTAGATGGTGCAAAAGATGTGGTCAATACACTGCGTTAATACAAAAGTACAACTTGATGTTATGTAGACAGTGTTTTAGGGAAGTAGCTTCAAGTCTAGGTTTTATTAAATATCAATAGCGGTGATCTGACACTCAATGCCTGCGCTAAACGTTTTATCCAATCTGTTTACAACTCTTTACAATAACGAGACAAGGAGGAAAAAAGAGTGCATCGTAATTCCTGCTTCTAGATTTTCAAGCGACGTCCTGAGAACTATGCAGAAATATCGTTATATTGGAGAATTTGAGCAGGTTGACGATGCACGTGCTGGCAAATTTCGGATTCAGCTGTTGGCGAAGATTAGCAAGTGCGGAATTATAACACCTAGATTCAGCGTAAAGAAGGATGAATTTTTGGACTGGGAACGCCAATATCTTCCGGCCTACAGCATGGGGATATTGGTTGTTTCCACGAGCGAAGGAATAATGTCACATCATGAAGCACAGGAGAAAGGTCTCGGAGGTATTCTAATAGGTTATGTCTTCTAAAGAAAAAACTGAACTTCCGATCCCAGAAAAAGTCGATATAAAGAAACGAGATCATATGATAGTAGTCACCGGTAGCAAAGGAACTGTAAGCAAAGATATCCACAAATTGCCAGCAGAAATAACAGTGACGGACAAGACAGTAACAATAGAACCAACAGGAAAAAGAAAGAGGGACTTAGCAATAACCAATACGGCAAAAAGCATTATCGCTAACATGTTCAAAGGTGTTGAGAGAGGGTTTAGCTATAAGCTTAAAATAGTCTTTGCACACTTTCCGATTTCTGTCAAGGTCAAAGGCAAGGAGATACACGTCGAAAACTTTTTTGGTGAACGATCGGCTAGGATTTCACACATAGTGGGCGATACTACAAGTGTAAAGGTGATTGGCGACGACGTTGTCGTTGAAGGTCCAAGCCTTGAGGACGTGTCTCAAACAGCGGCCAATATTGAATCGTCGACAAGAGTGAAAGGAAAAGATCAAAGAGTGTTTTTGGATGGTTTGTATATCTATTCTAGGAGCGAGGGAGAATAACGGCGCATGTTATCTCGAATTTTATACGATATTGATTCTAAGATATCAGCTCTGGCAGTTATCTGGGAGCAGAAACGTGAACACATCCTTATCTGTCCTATATTATCCTACTGATTATAGCAAGAGAACTAGCCAATGAAAGCGGTAATACTCGCGGGCGGATTAGGAAAGCGTTTGAGACCGCTAACTGACGAAAGGCCCAAACCCATGATAGAAGTCCTAGATCAGCCAATCATTGAATGGCAAATAAAATGGTTCAAGAAGTTCGGAATAAAGGAAATTGTAATTTGTGTAGGATACCTAAAGGAACACATTATTGATTACATCGGCAGTGGCAACAGGTTTGGAGTAAAAGTTGGTTACGCCGTAGAAGAAGAACCTCTGGGTACGGGCGGAGCACTTAAGAACGCTCAAAGTCTCTTAGGGGGAGCAGAAAGTGATGGTTTTTTCATGGTAAACGGAGACATATTGACAGACCTTGATCCAAATATCCTTCGCGAAGCGGCGACGTCATCCGCCATAGCTGTTGTTCCGCTGAGAAGTCCGTTTGGCGTAATTGAACTAGACCAGAGCTCCAATATCATAGGATTTGTAGAAAAGCCACAGATTAAGGATAGGTGGATTAACGCTGGGGTGTATTACTTCGGGTCGGATGTTTTTGATTATCTTCCAGATAGTGGCAACATAGAGGTAACGGCCCTGCCGGTAATGATAAAGGACAAAAGAATCAAGGCAATACGATACGAGAGGTCCTTTTGGCGATCTATAGATTCTCATAAGGATATCGAAGAAGCAAGTAGAGAGATAAAGGGAAGCGACTTGCTATCATGACAATTGAGCGATTAGGCTATAGTCTAGGGATGCTAGCAGCCCCGGAAGAGATGTTATGGGCGGGAAAGGAAGCCGACCGTAGCAAGAATACACATTCTCTTTGGGTACCAGAGTCTTGGGGACGTGAGGTATTCTCTTCGCTAGGGGCGCTTTCTCAAGTAACTAAGAGGGCCAGGCTTGGAAGCTCTATAGCAAGTATATACTCAAGACCCCCTTCAACAATCGCTATGTCAGCCGCAACCCTGGACGTCTTTTCCAACAATAGAATGCTATTGGGACTAGGAGCAAGCACGCCTATTTTGGCTCAGAACTGGCATGGATCGAAGTTTGAATACACCCTTCAAAGAATGAGAGAATATGTTGAATGTATTCGTCTCCTTCTTACAGGTGAGCCCGTTAATTACGAAGGAAAGATTTGCAGAATAAAGGACTTCAAGCTGGCATTTAAACCGAAACGGCAAACCGTTCCTATTTTCGTGGCAGCGGTTAATCCGAGGATGCTTTTCTTATCAACCTTAATAGCCGACGGGGTTCTGCTTTATCTTCGTCCTGAACACGAGCTGCGCAACGTGGTGGCGACCCTACGGTCTAAACGTCCAGGAACAGATTTTGAAATTGCTTGTGTTTTTGTAACGGCCTTATCCGATAAGGATCCTCAAAAAGGAAGAGAAAAAGCGGCTAGAACTGTGGCATTTTATACCTCTGTTGGCAAGTATTACAACCGGTTTCTAGCCGAAAACGGATTTAGGAGGGAAGTACATGATATAACATATGAGTACCAAACTAGAGGGTTGCGTGCCGCGGGCAAGTTGGTGACAGATAAGATGTTAGACTCCCTGGCTATCTGTGGAAGTCGTGAAGAATGCATGAAAAGTATCAGAAGGTTTATAGCTACCGGTATTACCTTGCCAATCGTACAAATAAACCCCATAGACAACGATGCGGAAGGCTCAATAAGAGACGTTTTTACAGCTTTCAATGGAAATGCCTGAAGAAGTTGCTATTGTAGCTTCCGCAACCTCAAGGTTCACGAAGAAGGAGCCGTCTATATTTGGACTGGCTTGTCATCCGGCTCTCAAAATCTTTCAAAAAACAAAGATTGACCGCTCTGAAGTCAATGCGGTTATACTTTCTACTTGTTCGATGCTTCAGTACGCTTCGAGCATAGTATGTGAAATGCTGGGACTAAGACCGAATAAATCTTGTCGTATCGACAATCTCTGCAATTCCGGAACTTCAGCGATAATTTCAGCATTCTCTGAAGTAGCAGCAGGATTGAGCGATTGTTCTCTAGTCATTGGAGTTGAGGGTACAAATAACAATTCGGCCAAGAGACTTGAATGGGATTTGACTAGAGGTTTATTTAATCATCCGGTTCACTGGGCGTCATTATTTGCCCGCTCACATATGCGGAGATTTGGCACTACGGAGGAGCAAATGGCCTCAGTGGCGGTAAAAAATCGCATGAATTCGTCAAAAAATCCCCTTGCATTATTCAGGAATAAGATAACCCTAGAAGAAGTCATGAATTCAAAAAAAATATCTGATCCAATAAAGAAACTTGATTCTTCTTACGTCTGTTCAGGCTCTTCCGCTGTCATATTAGCTTCAAAGGAGAAGGCGAAGAAATTAACTGATAATCCCATTTGGATAAAGGGAATAGGCCAGAAAACAACTTGTGCAAGTCTGTCTAAATTACTGTCTGAAGATAACACCGGTTTGACATCGACTCAAGAAGCTGCCAGGCAAGCATATAAGATGTCTCGAATGAGACCGCAAGACATCGATGTCGCCGAATTACACGATGCATTTACTATTAACGAAATCATGGCATATGAGGACCTATTTTTTACCAAGAAGGGAGAAGGCGGAAAGTTCGTTACACAAGAGCAGTTATCAATTAATCCGCGCGGAGGCCTCCTAGGCTGTGGACACCCTATTGGATGCACCGGGGTGGCTCAAGCCGCAGAAATAGCAGCGCAACTAGCGGGACGAGCGGGAAGAACCCAAGTCAAAGGTTGCAGGACAGGACTGATCCACAATATGGCAGCTGCGGGGACTTCCTCTACAGTACTGGTACTTGGGTGTTAGCCCAAAGATTGATTGTTGAGCAATTCATAAACGGCCTCAGAAAAAGGAGATTTGCTTTTCCGTATTGTATCAAGTGCGACTTACCGGCCTGGCCCCCTGTTGACCGGTGTTATCACTGCATGTCTCGGGTAGCCTTAAGAGAAATTCGTGTCCCGGTGGGGCGTCTTCTTGAGTATACGACCGCTCGTAATATCTCCCCGCCCGTGGTATTTGGGATTGTTAGCATAGACGGAATCAAAGTAATCGGTTCATTGGATTCTTCTGTTTCGCCTCGTGTGGGGATGGATGTAAAAATGACAAATTGTGGAATTTCGTCTGATGGAACTCCCTTCTATCAATTCGAGAAATATGAAAAAAGAAAATAGAAGAAGCAAATTATAATAGTATTCTAATAGTTTCCGTGCTCTGAAGAACTCATATGGTGAATAGAATATATGTCAATGGCAGTTCAGTTAGATTACTATATGCTATGTCCTCAGACAGATTCGTAGACGACAGGCTACTTACGAGCAGAGACGCTCTCAACAAATCGCAGTTAAAGATAAAGTTGATCGATATTGATGGTAATGCAAGAGACTATTCTCAAAGATTTGGACAGAGAGTTTTAGTAAAAAAGGTATTAGTTACAATTAGATATATGGATACCGAACAGATAGAAGAAGTTGAACTGGACTTGGAGGAGTTGGAATCCAGGATAAAAAGAGAGAGGCTATTTTCTTCGTCGAACAGATGGGTGTCACCTGGTGAAATAAAGAACAACTATGTTATTTCGAGTCGTCATCTGGATCTACTTTCCGATGCAATAGCACTTGATATAATATCATTCTAATCATGTAAGTTAATTCTCGACCGTTGGCATCAAAAGAACATTAGCTTCTGTGCCCCCAAAAATTTAGGATATGGAGCGCCGCTGATCAGACTCGAACTGATGACCCACTGGTTAACAGCCAGTTAAGCTTCATAGTCTTGAGATATGGAGGCTATGTATTTGCTCTACCATGCTGAGCTACAGCGGCGCACTATAGAAGGAATTCCTACGCAAAAATAAATGTTTAGCAGGATACTATCTTCTCTTTGAGAAGTTATTCAGGCTTTGCAACACTCTTTCTGAATTCTTTATTGTTTCCGGAATTCTCCTCGAATTTACAAGACGGGGGATCCAAACGCCTCTTTGCTATCATCCTATAACAATTATTAAGCTTCCCAATTGTCGTTAGAAGGCGTAGATACATCAGGAGATTAATAATTTCTTATTTAGGCGAGGGAAACTCCCAAGGTTACTTGCGACCGTATTCGGAGCAGCATTTTCGAGAAAAGGCAGTATTGCTAATACGCTAGTTCTGGACACTTTTTCAATCGTTTTCACTATTGCTTGCTTCTTAACAGGGCCTTCCCAGCGGGACAGGTCATTGAGAATGATTCCCTCTACCTTTAGATTATAGTTGAGACACGCATTCAATGTTAGTAATATATGATTAATCATTCCCAGCCGGAACCTGGCTACGACGATAAGGGGAAGATTTAAGGCTCTTGCAAAGTCCGCAAGGTTTTTTTTTCTGGTCAAGGGGACTAGGATTCCCCCTAAGCCTTCGACAATCATCATATCATGAACGGACGCAAGTTCGGAATAATGACTTACCATTCTTTGAAAATCTACCCTTTCGGACTTTTTTACCAAACCAGCAGTATATGGTGCTGTAGACAAACAAGAGAAGTAAGGATTGATTTTTTCCTGTCTGTCATCTACGTCTGCAACAGAGGCGAGTATTGCTGCATCTTCCGAATAAAATCTCGAGCTGTATTTCCTGTTTGCTGTTGCAAATGGCTTCATTACTCCTACGTTTATCCCTCTTTTTTTCACGGATAATGCGATAGCTGCCGCAATCGTAGTCTTTCCAACACGAGTATCGGTTCCAGCTATAAAGAATCCTTTTTCTTTCAAAATAACAGTTTATTATTTGCTACTCCTTGGATTTATCTGGATTGGACTTAGAGAGGGCAGATAAACGATTTGTATGGCATCCCTATACTCAAATGAAAGATTGGAGGAAATGGAATAACAGAGTAATTGTGCGAGGAGACGGGTTTTACCTTATAGACAGCAAAGGCAACAGATACCTTGATGGATGTGCGAGCATGTGGTGTAATGTCTGGGGTCATAGCAGAAAGGAGATAATGAATTCGGTAATAAGACAGGTTCGGCAATTACAGCATTCAACGCTGTTTGGGTTAGGCAACCAACCTGCGACTGAGCTGGCAGAAATCTTGCTTAAAGTCGCCAGAAAAATGGATCATGTTTTTTATTCCGATAATGGGTCAACAGCCGTAGAAGTTGCCTTGAAAATGGCACTTCAATATTGGAGAAATAAAGGCAACACTAAAAAAAAACGATTTCTCTCGCTGAAAAATGCTTATCACGGGGATACCATAGGAGCTATGTCAGTAGGGTATGTGCCAAAATACTTTTTACCGTACAGGCCGATCTTGAGACTGTCTACAAGGATCCCGCCACCTGAGTCTACTACTGTACTTACCAGCGGTATTACCGTCAGTAAGGATTATGTCGATGGGCTAGAAAAGATCTTTTCAGCATTTAGCTCAACGTGCTGCGCTATGGTCATGGAATCAGGAGCTCAGATAGCCGGCGGAGTTAACATATATCCACGCGACTTTCAGAAAACGATATCTGAGTTATGTCAGAAGTATGACATGTTGCTTATACTTGATGAAATTGCTACTGGGTTTGGAAGGCTAGGAAATATGGTCGAGTACCTCGCTCAAAGGTCTTTTCCAGATATAGTTTGCTTCGGAAAGGCCTTAACTGGAGGCTACTCTCCTCTTGCAGCTACCCTCTGTCGCGGTAACATTTATTCCAATTTTCTATCGGATTATTCGGAAAATAGACACTTCTGTCATGGACACACGTATACCGGCCATCCCGTGGGATGTTCGGCAGCAATAGCTAATATTCGTTTGTATAAGAAACAGAATCTCTTATCTAAGATAAGGATAAACAGCACATATCTTAGAAATAGGTTAAAGGAAATCCAGGATTCACCCATAATAGGCAGTGTCAGACATAAGGGTCTTCTTGCTGCTATGCACCTAGTTAACAAGCATGATAAAAGGGGGAAACCAATAGAAATGCTGACCGTTGAAGGCAAACAGGTTCGATCCAACTACTATCTAACACAAGAGGCCTTACAGATGGGAGTTTTCATTCGGGGTCTAGGAAGTACAATTGTGATAATCCCTCCACTAGCGATAGGTAGGAGAGACTTTAAACATCTACTTGATGTAATATGCGAATTAATCAGAAAGATAGAGGACCTACAGACAGACTAATGGATCGTGCATAGTTTCTGGCTTTCAATAACGATGAATAACAGCAACTGTCTTGTCATAATTGTATGATGAAAAGGTCAAGTTTATTACACATTCCCGCATCTGCTTGCAAGAAATGCAAAAGTAAAAAAAGGGTAGACAATAGTCGACGTCCATAAATGGGTCCTTATTCATACGCATTAGTACATGACGAAAGATTGCGAAATTCGCTAACCGTCCTCGGGAGAGAAATCATTCCTGAATATCCTCTCCATAGTAAAGTACCGTCCTCCACAATACCTCTCTGAAGATGCCAACCGGTAGCACGCATAGTTTATAGAACCATATCCTGCAGTAACAGGTCTAGATGATCGAATAAGAATCTTAGGATTTAGGAAAAAAGGTGGGAGTTTTACGGAGGGAATTGTTCTAATATGGATCGATGATTCTAGAGATGTACTTTTTTCATAAGTGCTTGGCTTTGAGGCCAATGCTTTTTACCATATTAAGATCATCTTCTATACGATTTCCCCCCGTAGTAAGATAGCCTCCGCTAATTATGCCATTAGCTCCACCCTTAAGCGCGAAAGCCTGTTGGTCAGCAAGGTGAACTTCTCTACCACCGGCGATTTTTAGAATTACGCGCGGCATAATAAATCGCCATACTGCAATTGTCTTTATTGCATCTGCAGGATTGATGGGCGGCGAAAGTGCCAGGGGTGTTCCTTCCCTAGCGATGAGAATGTTAAGTGGCACCTCATCTGCTCGCAATGATCTAATGGCGAAAGCTAACTCAAGTCGTTGTGATAGGGTCTCGCCCATCCCTATTATTCCGCCACAACAGAGTTCCAAACCTTCTTCCTTCACAATTCTCGCGGTTTTTACCCGATCGGAGAAATCGTGTGTTTTGCAAATTTGTCGAAAGAAGCTCTCTGATGTTTCTAAGTTATGGTTGTACCGCCTTACTCCGAGCGACTTGAGTCGCCGCGCTCTATCGCGTGTGATAAAGCCTAATGAGACGTTAACGTCGATACTGAGTGTCCTTTTTATCTCTTCTATGATATCGCAAATTTTTTCGAAATCTTCCTCCGGCGCACTGCGGTAGGCACAGACAAGACAAAAGCTGCTAGCACCACTTTTCTGGGCTTTTTTCGCCTGGTCTATGATCACGTGCTTTGGTAGTAACGGATATTTGTTTATACCTGAGTGCCCGTCATAAAAAGACGATTGCGCACAGAAAGAGCAATCTTCTGGACACCTGCCCGCCTTGGCGTTAACTAATGTCTCGACGTCCACAAAACCCCCTGCCAACTCTTGAGTAATCGTATTTGCACACTTTGAGAGGGTTACGATATTATCTGTGCGAAGGAGTAGATCAGCCTCTGCAAATTCGACTTCGCCGCCTTCGAGCACTTTATCCATGATATGGTGGACGAAAGATGCATCAACGTGATCAACCACACAAATAGGAACTGTTCGTGTTATATATAATCGATGCTGTAATCATACAATACGAATTTATTTCTAAACTCGAGTTTAGAAAGGGCGTGTGAAAATCATTCCGCAGTGGGCTATGAAATACAGGATTTTCTTCAACATCTGTCATTCAAGGAACATAAGGATTCTTCATTATTCCTTCAGAAAATTAAATGATTTGGATTAGTCGTTTCAAAATAGCAAAAAGTATGCTGGAACGCGAAATACGAACAAACGTATTTTTAGATCGAGGATGTTAAATCCTTCCTTGTTCGCCTGAAATGCGTATCAAATAAATTGCAAATACCACTTACCGCGTTGAGTAGATGATAGCGAAGAAGAAATATGCAATGATGAAGTTGGCAGAAATAAGAAGAGAAAAGCTGTACAGAACATTAAAGAAAGTATCTCTGATTAGCGACATGGTAATAAAAGTCGACGGAAGTCGAGCTATCAATTTCTGCTCCAACGACTATTTAGGGCTGTCACAACACCCAGCCGTTTTGAAAGCAGCCAAAAGAAGACTGAACCAGGTATCTCAATGCAGTTCGAGGTTGTTGTCCGGCAGCTCATCTGATATTCACGAACTGGAAGATAAACTGGCTAAACATCGCAAGACCAGTTCGGCGTTAGTGTATCCGACAGGCTACATGGCGAACATAGGTGTGCTGACTACACTAGCGGATAAAGATTCCATAATATATAGTGACGAATTAAATCACAGCAGCCTTATCGATGGATGCCGCCTTAGTGGAGCCACCATTAGGGTTTTCAGACATAATAGCATCAGCAGTCTAGAGGAGATTATTGCGTCGGACAGGAATCTCAAATCAACAAGAAAATTTGTCGTCACAGAAGGGATTTTTAGCATGAACGGCAGTATTGCTAGACTCTGCGAGATCTGTCAACTAGCGAAAAATGCAAACGCAATGACCGTGCTAGACGACTCCCACGGCGACTTCATTTTTGGACGCACAAAAGACTACTCCGGGACGGCGGATCTGCTAGGAGTGTCCCGACTCATTGACGTTCATGTAGGCAGCTTAAGCAAAGCTATTGGCAGTTTTGGCGGGTATGTGGCTACTTCGCGCTCTGTAAGGGAATTACTGATAAACAGTTCTAAACAGTTCATCTACACTTCAGCCCTCCCCTCTCATTTATGTCAAGCGGCAATGGCCGCAATATCTATAGCATCCAAGGGTGTAATGCAAAATGGACTCAGGGAGAATATTAATTACTTTATTGACTCCCTCAAGAAACTTAATTTAGCAGTCGGCGAATTTACCAGCCCTATAATTCCCATTATGATTGGAGACGAAGAGGTGTCTATCAAGATTTCGACACGCCTGCTGAAAATGGGAGTTTTCGCGCAGGCCATAAGGTACCCTACTGTGAAAAGAGGCTATGCGCAGCTTAGGGTTTCTATCACTGCCAAACACACAACGGAGGAACTTGATTTTGCTATTTCCTGTCTCGAAAAAATAAACAAGAAATTCAAGTTAATGTAGTCATGCTCGAAGTCGAGGCTCACGGCCCCTTCTTATAGCAAATTTCAGAACTCGAATTTAGAAATATATATGGTTTTCAACCAAGACTATAAAGAATGAGAGATTGTGTCTTTCGGCTGAGATTAACCGACGAGCAGAATCGAGAACTAAAGAGGTACATTGGTTATCTATCCCCGGAAATGATTTTATTTGGATTGCGATTTGCATTCAATCGAAGTAAGGCTATTTCTGGCGGATACCTAATGCCAGGTAGAAAAAGCATAGTCAAGAAGGAGACGAAACTGCTTAGTAGAAATCAAGCAGAGTGGAGATTGAGAAACTGGAAACCCATGATAAGATCATATAGGCAAAAAGGCTATAGTTACCCTACTATTTCAAGGATCAAAAGGCAGATTTATCTTATTGCCTCTAATTGATCGCATGGCAACCTATCGCTCAACTAGAAAAGGCAACAATGGGATATGAACCACATGTTCTGCAATAACTACCTTTCCAAATGAACGGACCTAGACATTTGGGGCATCTGAGTGCGCAAGATTTGTTGTACGTTCTAGGAGGAGGGAACGTTCGCCTATACAATAAATAATAATAGAGGTGTTCCTTATCTCTTACTATCACGCCTTCTTCCTTAGCTTTCTTTCGTTCGATTTTATAGAGGTCATTATCGAACGCCTCATCAATTACAGATGTCATCTTGGTAATATTGGCTCCTGACTCTTGCGCTCGTTTTGTTCTCCATGCAATTTCTCTTCCAATGTCCTTTTCAAAGCACTTGCGCAGAATAAACTTCCCCCATCTTCTACCATCGTAATAGCCAATCTTCTCCGAAATTTTGATTGCCTTCGCGTATTCCAGAAATGGATTATCCAAATAAGGTGAGCTAACTGCAATACCGAGGGCCCGGCCTATAGTGTAGGATGAAAAATGCATTATACCCC
>JALZES010000091.1 GCA_030861915.1 Thermoproteota archaeon | reverse complement strand
GATCCAAACCAAGCAGGCAAGAGGTTCCTCTTTTCAGAGGCGTGGTTGTTCGCGCATCGAAATTTTAGCCTCCGTATTGATTAGCCCGCAACTAACCTCTTTGAGCAAATACATAAGCGGTGTCTAGTTCCTGGTCATTTGTCCACATCGTTGGTAGGGTAGCACAGCCTAGAACCTCCAAACCAAAGTTCTCTATGAGATTTCCCCACCCCCATTGAGTTTTATCTGCTGTGTATTCTCTCATCACGTGAGTTCCCATAAAGTTAAAGCCGACTCTGCCTTTTTTGTATTTAGAGTTTATTTCTTTACTTATAACGTTCCTTGCCAGGATGTCTCCAGACTCAGGAAGGCCAGATATGAAAAAAATAGGACATGAAAGGTCAAGAGATTCATATTCAAAACTCGTAGCGTCAGTATTGAGGATCTCAAAGACAACTCCTGTCAGCGAGGAAATATCACGTTGGAGCAAGCTCAAGCTGGTGTCTATCTCGATGCTGAAGGCCTTCAGCCCTACAAGTGTTGAACAATATGCTATTCTTCCATCACCGGAACCGACGTCAACTAACTCTTTGAATCCAAATCTCTTGGAATAGAATGCTAAGGCATAAGCAGATAATATCCAAGTCGGATAAAATGGTTGGTAACATGTATCGTGCTTCTTGCTACTAAGCCAATAGTTGTTTATATCTCCCTCATACGATCTGCATAAAATTCCATCAATGACGATGTTGGTTTGATTCAAATAAATAGGGTTGTTTTTCCCAAATAAATTGAGTTTGTCTAGTATGGCTTGCTCTATATCGAACCTTGTTGAACATTGGCGTGGCACGACTTCGCTTACATAGCTTCTGGGCGGGAAGTCTGTCATGTACTTGTTCTTCAATCCAACAATGGATGCAGAAAGACCTTCCAACAGAATCTATTGCACTGAGGTTTAATTTTAGTAAACTGATTCTGCGCTTGGCCTGAGGCCTCTTTTATAGCTTTTTCGTCCGCATGCGAGACAACGATAGAGTCTCCTCCTTTTATAAGTGTAAATCACGTCCTCTTCTTCCATTATACCATGAGGTGTCTTCGCCATGCACCGGTCACAGAATCTTATTTCTGTTGCATCATTCATAAGAAATCGTCTCGGCCCTCCCTGTGCTGATTTGCCTGGTGCTCTCACCTATTTTGACCTAGCTATCTCTTTAGCTTTTGAGACAAAAGAACTGGAACTTCTGATGGGATCTTCGCTACGGGAACATCTGCTTTGAAAAAGCTAGTCATTTTTGATCCAGCTGAACCATAGTCACCATATATAATCGCGCCAGCGTGACCCATCCTTTTTTCCTTCGGCGCAGATCTTCCAGCAATATAACCTATGACTGGTTTTGGAAATCTCGTACTTATCATGTACTCCGCAAGCTGTTCCTCGGCATCTCCACCGATCTCACCCACCACAACGATGCCTTCTATATCGTCGATGCCTTTTATCATTTCAAAGCATTCAATTAGGTTTGTCCCGTTAATAGGATCTCCTCCTATACCCATACATAATTTTTGACCAAATTTGGCCCTGGTTAAATTATATGCAAGTTCATACATCAAGGTACCGCTCCTTGAAAGAAGGACCACCTTGCCGGGTGTGAAAGGCTGAGCCGGCATGATTCCGACTTTAGTAACTCCAGGAACGATTATGCCTGGTGTATTAGGACCAATGACATGTGCGTTCCGCTTACTGGCATATTCTAATAGCTTCAGGGAATCTATTACGGGAACATGTTCTGGTATTGCTACTAAGAGTTTTATTCCACTGTTTATGGCTTCAATCGCAGCGTCCAAGAAATAGGGAGCGGGCACAAACATAGCAGATATAGCGGCCCCTGACTCTTGTACGGCTTGAGTCATATTGTTGTATACAGGGATGCCATCAAATTCTTGCCCGCCTTTGCCCGGCGTTACTCCCGCTATGATATTTGTCCCGTAGCTTCTCATCAATCTAGTATGGACAGATCCGAAGCTCCCTGTCATTCCTTGAACAATTACAGGCTTTTTGCAGTAGTCTTCATCGGTCTGTTTCCCGACCAACAGACCCATAAGGTCAAACTTGTTTGCCATGGATCTCCTCTGCCTTTGGTAGCTCTTGGAGCAAACCGTGTATAGCCTGCTCAACGGTATCATACATCCTAGCGTTGCTACTTTTTAGCATATCTTTTGCCTTCTCTGATTCTGCCCCTGTGATCCTAGCAAAAGTCGGTACTTCGACTATGCCTTCACCGTAAGCCCTTAGGATACCTTCTGCCACCATGCTAGTTTTGACGATTCCTCCAAACAGGTTTATCAATATAGAGCGGATCTTTTTCATTTTGCTTATCACTTTCAAAGAATCATAAATCGTTTCGGCAGTAGCACTTCCTCCAAAATCTAGAAAGCAGCCTGCCTTGCCTCCTTTATCTGATACCATGTCAAGAGTGGACATTACAAGTCCGGCTCCATTGCCAATTATGGCGATATTTCCATCCAGCTCCACGAACGAGAAGCCGCTTTTTTTTGCCTGCAGCTCGGACTCAGAGATGAACACGTACTTTTTGAGCTCAGGATGTCTAAATAAAGCATTATCATCGATAATGACTTTAGCGTCTAGTGCCATCAGAGATCCATCATCAAGAACTACTGCGGGATTGATCTCCGCTAATTCGGCTTCTTTTTCAAAAACTAACCTTGACAACTTCATGGCAAGATTCTCAAACTCCCGAGTGGCGTCGGCGCTCAGATTAAGTTTAGAGGCCGCTTCGGTTGCTTGTGGTCGTGTTATGCCTGAGAAAGGGATGTCGACAATGAATTTGCTTTGTACCCCTTCTATTTCAACTCCTCCCTCCCCTGAGCATATAAAGGAATATTTTCTCTTACCTCGATTTAAGAAGAGCGAGATGTAAAGTTCTTTCCTGACGTTCACGGTTTGCTCAAATAAGATCGAGCGGGGCAGTTCTCCTTTGACTTCTTTGTTCATCAACCGCTCGAAATTCGTAATCACTTCCCCTGGCGTCTTACATTTGACAATTGCACCAGCCTTTCCTCTTCCCCCTGATGCCACTTGCGATTTAAGTACGATTGGAAATTCAAGTTTAGAAGATAGTTCTCTTGCTTCAGCTAAGGAAGTTACCAATGTAGATTTTGGAGTAGGAATATCGTACTGACGAAATAACTCTTTTCCCTGGTATTCAAGTAACCTCATTACACGGCAGTGAACACAGCAAAAGACTCATTTATAATTCTAGTATCCAAAATCGTATCAAGTCATTTGCCTAAATGAATAGGTCTTGTGCAAAATGTAGAATATAGTATAATAATTAGAGTAGCAGTTGGTTATCTTGCTAAATTTCATGACGGTGACAGAAAACGGCAGCAAGAATTTCTCGAGAGTACGAGCCTTTTGCATGTTGGAACAATTTGACTTATGCACAAAGACGATAACAAGCCAAGCATTTCCGGAGATGGTATACAAGCTTTAAATATTGAGAATGTATCAAACGAAATATGGCTGAAAAGATGACTGCTGTTTGGCTAATTCTTCTCACAATTATTGTATGCGCAGCAGTTCCGGCAGCAATGATCTGGTTAACCTCGCAGCCCAAGCCCGAATTTATCTTTAGTCTTGAGCTCTATGGCGGCCACAATTTTGTCGGAAGCTAGCTTGACAAGAGTTAGCAACAGGATATCCTAGCCATAAATTTTTAGATTGGGTGCTGAGCACTAGTCCCAGGATAATTATTTTTACGTATTGGCTTGAAACATCTATAGTATTATAT
>JALZES010000072.1 GCA_030861915.1 Thermoproteota archaeon | reverse complement strand
TATTGACGCTGTTTGCAATATGGATTATCCCAAGGATAGACTAGAAATCCAGGTTCTTGATGATTCTGAAGACGACTCTAGGGACCTTGTGTTAGAGTCGGTCCAAATAAACAGGCTCAAAGGTTTTGACATCCATTACATGTCTAGACAGGACAGGTCAGGGTTCAAGGCCGGCGCGCTGCGAATGGGAACAGAGTACGCCAGAGGGGAATTCATTGCGATCTTTGACGCTGATTTCGTTCCGCCTCCTGATTTTCTAAAAAAGTCTCTGAGGTATTTTTCTGACCCGACAATAGGATTGGTACAGTGTAGGTGGGGCCACATGAACGAAAATTATTCCACGCTTACCGAGGCCCAGGCATTATCACTTGACCTGCACTTCTTGGTGGAGCAGAACGCTAAAAGTTCCACACACCTTTTTATGAATTTTAATGGGACAGCAGGCATATGGCGAGCATCTTGTATTAGAGACGCTGGAGGATGGCATACGGGAACGCTAGTCGAGGATATGGACCTCAGCTTCAGGGCGCAGATGAAAGGCTGGAAGTTGTTATTTGATGAAGACATAGTAGTTTCAGGTGAGCTTCCAGTTCAAATGAATGCTGCCAAACGACAACAGTTTCGGTGGGCGAAGGGTACGACGCAGCTCGCAATGAAGCTACTAGGAGAACTGTTACTCTGCAAGCAAATACCGGTGGTCACAAAAATCCAAGCGTTCATTCAGCTTACGAGACACATAATATATCCTCTGTTTCTAGCTCAGTTTATCTTATTTCCAATTCTGCTCAACTCAGATAATACAACATACCGAATGGCTTTCACACCGCATCTCGCCTTGCTTTTTTACCTTTTGCTGGGGCCGGTCTCATATTTATACATCTTAAGACGCCTTTGGCCAACAAGATGGGCGTCAAAAGCAAGACAATATTGGATTTTATTATTCTTTGCTGCAGGAATTTCTGTCAACAACACCATAGGCGTATTCGACGCACTACTGAGTAACAAAAACGAATTCCTAAGAACCCCTAAGTTTGGTATAGTGAACAGAAGCGACATTTGGAGGGACAAGGACTACGTATTGCCATTTAACCGAACAGCATTACTTGAGATTTTCTTTTCAATTTACGGTTTCCTAGCGGCTTTTGTCTGTATCTTCTCTGGGAACATTTTCTTTTTGCCAATAATTCTAATACAAACGATAGGATTGGTGTACGTAACGTACTTAGGTATTATCGACTCTCGGAAGAAACCTACGGTGCCTGAAAAGCGACCTGATATTTCTCAACCTCATTGTTCTGTTCTTGTCCTCTCAGGAAATATAAATAACTCGAACGACGAAGTATTTACGAGCAATCGAGAAAATAATATGGTTCCAGATTTACGGTTGAATCACAGAAGAGCCTGGAGTACAATTCTGTCAAAAGCCGTACTTTTAGGATTTCTAACGCTTTTGGCTAGCGGCGCAATTGGAGCGATTTACGGCTATCAAAATTCAATTTACCCACTGGACAAGGCAACAGGGTATTTGTCACGGGCCCAGTCGGCCCAAACACCCCAGCTGGTGATATTTTATCTCGACGAAGCAAAGGAATTGATCCCTCCCAATGGCAACCCAGTCTGGACATTCCCAAATCCTAGGACTGATTTTGAGCTCATTTATTTTGAGATAAATGCGATGCAAGAAAGAGCACTAACAATTTCTCGCTTGGAGCCTCATAGCGCTGCATATAATACGGCCTTAGAAGATCTTCATTCTTCTATCAGGATAATTGAAATGAACTTGATGGAAGCACAGCCGTATATTTACGGCAGCCTGACCAACATTCTTTTTACCAGCATTTGGATAGGCTTAATTTTATTGGCGTACAGTCTGATCAGAAGGAACAGAAGAAAATTCAGAGAAACAGGAGTGTCACGAACCTAACAGCGAGGCTTGGGATTGAAAAGCGGTTACTTTACGCTTCTTCTTCCCGGTCCATTAGAAGCTTAGCAGTATCATGGTCAGTTACCCTAGTGCTTTCATCAATCATCAGAAAGATGGCTCATCATCCCTCTTGTAAGGCGACACACAGATTATTAAGGATATTCTCAAAGAATCAAATACTTGTCAACAAAACAACATAAAGTTGACTTCTTGGTTTAAATAGAAAATAAATTTTCGAAGCTTGTGTCCAAGAGCCAAGTTCTGCATAAGATATCTCTTAGCGGAAGAAACGGAATAAAGAGGACCGAAATAAGAAAGGAGTTTCAGCACATCCCCGTCGATGACGAGGTTGAGTCATTGCTCAAAAATGGTGAAATAGTAATGGAAAAAAGGGGGGCGGCATGCTATCTTTGGGAGGCGGAAAACTATTTACAGTATGTATTAGCCACCGATACAAAATTCAAGATATTGTATACATTAATAGAAGAAACAAAAGTTCTATTGGAGCGTGACCCTAAGCAGACAACGATAACTCCACTTCCTGCCACAATAGAGCGTACTTCTCATCACACCGATGCTGGGACTAATTACATTTACGGTCAGGATCACAGAATAGCCATTGACAAGGAAAAGTTCGGGAGAGACTTCAGGTTAACGCTTCGACAAAATTCAGGCTCTTCGGGATGGGTGTCATTATCGAAAGTCAGAGAACAGATGGACAAAACGTACAGTATTGAAAGGGACCACTTTTACACACTGGTTCAAGAAATTGCAAATAAAGAATACGAGACCTATGAACTTTCCTCCGGTGGGATTGAGGGCATCACCGTTAGAGGATTACTTCACGGCTTTATAAGGTGCATCTGATGTATCCATACGGTTTAACTGGGAATCCCTTTCCAAGTGCTCCTACTCCAGGAGATTCAGATATCGTACACTTAGGGGGAAAGAGACACAAGAAGGCAAAGTCCATTGTAATTAGTTGCATAAAAGATATGGAGAACAAAATACGGCAGGAACACGGCGCAACGCATTTTCGGCTCATCACGGTTATTCAGGACGTAGGTTCAGGAAAGACGCATCTGGCCCTACATCTTAGGAGCTGCAGCGAATTGTCCGACAAAGCCATGCTTTCGTTTACTGACTTGTCTCAGCTCCTTCCTAGAACAATCAACAACTTTTACAGAGCAATGATGAAAGGATTTCAGAAGCACCAACTTGACCAACTACGTCATGCCATATTGAACCACTTAAGAGAAAGAGCGGAACAAGATGGAGAAAAGAAATGCAGCAAGATCTTTGGATATGGTTTCTTGGACAAGTTGAAAGGAGATGGACTAGAGCACAAGATGCGCCTAGTACTAGAGAATAAAATCAGTCACAACAACAAGGCATTAAATGAAGTGCTTGCCCAAAGATTCTCTGAAGTGGAGATCGCTATGATCCAATTGATTGTGGGTGACAAGTTAGGACTTAGTCCTCCCGAGGTTAGTAGCTTGGAAGAAATGGTGTCGAATGTAAGCGCGCTCGCAAGGCTAAATCTGACATTTCTCGGAAGAATTACCGTCTTCGAAATTGATGAGTTTGATTCGGATAGGCAATCGATGGATCTTCTGAAAGCTATGATTAACTTACATCTGCCTTCCACCTTACTGCTCCTAGTCCTAACCCCGTTAGCATACGAAGAAATAAGAAATTCTAACGCCTCTTTGTATGATAGGCTCGAAAAAGCAAACTACAGGATTGATCTTGCTGGTTCGAATACGCTTGATGAAATATGTGATATAGTCATGGAATACATGACCTATGGCCGAAGTAATAATGCAGCAGATGATTCAGAGCAGGCAGACCTCCTTCGGAAAATAAAAATATTGTATGACGAATTTCCCGATTTTAGAAATATTAGATCCATGGTCAACGTTATGTACCATGCTGTTGAGCATGCGGCAGAGAATGGTTCCCAAACCATAGATGAAAAAACTCTGGACCAGACAATCGCTTCTATCTATCCTGGACTAAAGTTAAGAGAAAACTTAATGCCTGTACCAATCTCTGAATTTATCAAAATTGCTGAAGAATCCATGAGTATTGAGAAAATTAAATCCAGAGTAGAGCTCGCAATCAGAGCGCTTCTCAGTTGCGCGAGCGATAATGGGAGAGCTACTAAAGCAGCCATTCTTCGGAAAAATGGTAGCCGTATTGATTTAGCATATGACGACTTTGTAGGGGGGAAGACAGGTCTCGAATGTTCGATAGGTGAAGGAAATACGGGATGTGTCGGAATTCCGGTAGTTCATGCTCCGCGTGAAAATCGAGCGAAAGGTTCTGATAAACAAGGTAGCAATAGCAGCAACGAGAACCAAGAGCAGAGGACTACATGTGTAGAAATTGACCGGCATAAGTTGGTAGATTTGATTTATTTTAGCGACAAATACAATAATAATCAGGTGGGGAAGGATGACTTAGAACGAGCCCTGGCCCTTGGAGAATCGCTTAACCTTTACTAACGCTTCTTTCCATCCCTTCGTCTTCTATGTCGTATCACAAACTCTTTTAAGGGAGAAGGGTATTTGCTCAAATGTGGACAAGGGCACTCGTGACGACAACTGCAAATACTATCAAGCAACCCCTGAGGATTTATTTAGGTGTAATATTTGTGGACAGATAGCAGAATACATCATACACCTTGAGTTGGTCAAAGAGAGAAGTAACTATACGATTGTAGAATCCGATGATAATATGCCTTTTTACCTTTGCAAGGTCCATGAATATGTATACAAGAAAATGCGAAGCAGTATTGACTTGAAGGATTACTTTGACGAGACCATCAGAGAGAATCGATAATCTCTACGTTAGCAGAGACCTCTTCATAAACAGGGCTCTGAGTGACCCGAATATGCTTGCAGCGAAGCGTCCAGCTTCTCATGGACTCTATGAAAGCTTTTTTCAAACTTTGTCAGAGTCGGTCCTAATTAAAACGGTCAAGGACTGCTCCAAATGTTAAATGCAGCATGGTTATAGTTAATTAGATGCGACAGCCGGGATTTGAACCCGGGTTACCAGATTGGCAATCTGATGTCCTAGACCAAACTGGACGACTGTCGCTCGTATTGGTCACGAAGGGACGCTATTAAAGCATAACGAAATCTATTCCCCATGCCTTAGCCTAGTTTAAATTCCGGTGATCTTGGCTGGATAGAGGAACAAATGTCTCGGGGCACTTTTTGTTCCTGTTAAAATATATAATCATCGCAAACGATTCGTTGGTGCTGTGAGCAACTTCCTCTAGGATAACACTAACTCCTTATATTGTTTAGACCTGTTCCCGACTCCTTATTTTGCCAACTTCAGTTGATAAGCTTTCTTTTTCGAAATCTGCTTCATCAGGCAAGGCATTGTACGAGGATATGGTCCTCGCATTGATCCTTTATATTATATTGTATGCTGTAACTAATGTCGTTCTTGGCCTTCGGCACAATTATGGAAGAATTAAAAGCCAATATAGATTCCAACAAATCGGTAATTGAATCAAGCGTAAAGAAGAACCCTCTTCTGGGGTTTAACAAGGTCAACGAACTCGCGCAGTTTGTAGGTCGCAGGTACAACATGGATATCCGCCTTCATTTCCCCGATAGCTCGAGGATCCGAGACGTCAGCGCTTATGGAACAGAGAATATAGGCATTGTCATTGATAGTTCCAGGAGGAGTTTTCCTGTTCCCCGAGAAGAAATAAAGAGAGAAGCCGAGGGACTGGCCAACTTTATCGAAGCAAAAGATGCATTCATGTATGAGGGTAAAGAAGGCGTTCGAGTATTATTAGAGTCCGGGAGATTAGAGATCCAACCTGGCGCTCTCCATCTTTGGTGCAAAGTGAATAGTCAGATCGTAAGGTATGTCGATTGGCTCATGGAATATGTGTATTATCCTAGACAAAAGTGAGCCCTCCGATTAGACCTATACCAACCCCAAGCTCGACCCTTGATTTCAGCGGACTAAATCTGATTTTTATAAATTAATTCGTAACTGTATTGAAGATTTCCTGAACTATCGTATGCTTGCGCGCGTACAGGCAAAGGCATATCTCGATTAATCCATATTTTACTCTCCTGCGGTCCTACATCGTAGCTTAAGAGAAAGGTATCAAATACTCCCGCTTGAGTGTGTAACCTCTTATGATCAACTATTTTAACCGGTACTTCTCCCGAGTCGAGGAGAAGCCTATCCCATACAGCCCCTGTAATCAGATACTTTGGTCCTCTAGCCAACTCTCTTATCCCAAAGATGGATTTGTCCAAAAAGTTCACTGAATCAACATTATCCTTGTCGACCGGTCCAATACGACTTAACTGATTTTGCGATAGCAGAACTGAAAATTCATCGTTGTGAGAACCATTGTAAATGGATAATGATACATTCCAGTCAGCTTTCTCTAGCCTTGTAAAATTAAGCCATACGGTGGCATTGTACGGAGGCTCGTGAGCAGCGGTCGTCAGGTACTGAAGAGAGAAACTATTTACTGGTGTCTCGCCTACGGTCCATAAGTCACTCTGGTCTGGAGGGTCAAGAAAAGATGAACCGGATCCCGAGAAGCCCCCCCCTATCGCAATGATAATTACACTAACACCAATTCCTACTATGCTAAATAATACGGATAGCAAAAGAACATTTCGCTTCAGAGACACCCGTTCTTTTCAGCAGTGTATTCACACCGTGTATATTTAAGCCAATCTCGATTTGGGTCACACACCATGGAGTAAACATTTCGATGATGCCTTGTATAGCAAAGACAGAACCAGAAGAGAGCTTGATCGTAATAGTTTATGATGATGATCAAAGGCCCTCACCCGTTCGTAAAGGAGACATGAGCGAGAGCCATTGATTATCTCCTTTTTGGAATACTTTTTAGCGCTTAATTGGGACTTTTCATCCGACAGCGATGGTTGATCGGAGCCATAGATAGTTATTCTCAAAAGGTCTTAGA
>JALZES010000029.1 GCA_030861915.1 Thermoproteota archaeon | reverse complement strand
CGCAATAGCAACACTTGAAAATATTAATAGCAACCATCATGGCGAAGTAAATAGAAATATCAAAATCAAAATATCTGAGCTAGTTGTCTTGTTGAAGGATAGAGACGATAAATTCAGCTTATCCGTTAGAGCTGCAAATGCCATAAGTATGTAGGACAGGCTTACACAAGATAAGGGAATGAAATCACACATTAGAACAATGCTATGGCAGGTCGTGTCCAACCTTGAAGGCATAAGGGAATGAAATGTGCAGCAACAAATGGAAATTCTAAACTGATTGCTGTATCAGTGCTATTATTCGTTAAGGTTATCTAAGTAAATTGAGCTACAACAAAAATTTAGATATTATATTTAGTCGTAATTGTGTTAGATACAAAGTATATTGATGGCACCGATAAGTGCTAGTTGTAAGGTGTAGTTATAATACTTACTAGAATCAACCCTATGGTGCCAATCTTGCACTAGTAATTATGTTCGTGGTGATTGCCTCTGTTTCTCTCTTCTTCTATCGATAATAACGAATACGATACCTACTATTAGAGATATTACTCCTACCACGAATAGTACTATTCCTATGATTATTCCATTTAATGGACTAAGATCGACCTGATTGTTTTCTCTGACAAATCCAAATGGTATGTAACCAAATAGTACATCAACATTGACTGGACTGGTGCCTTGATTTGAAATTGTAAGCGTAAATTTTCCTGTACTATTGACTTTAAATGTGGTAAAAAACTCTTTTGAAAACTCATTTGTATTTACTACTCTGCCGCCCGGGTCTCTAACAGTTTCTCTGAGTATGACATTTGCCGATTCAGGCTCGATGTGTAATCCCACGGCTATAGGACGTGAGATGTCGTTAACCTGCAATGTTGCGTTTGTAATCTCAGAAGGTCCAACTACTGCTTGATCTATAAATGTATTTTCCTGCATGAATTGACCAACAAAAGACCCAGCCCATGCTGCGGATATCACTATCCCTGCAACTACTAATGCACCGCCTGCGATTAGAATGATATAACCACGTTTTAGCATCTACTTCTAGTACTATTTTTAATCACATATTTTAGGACACTGATACTAAAATCTCCAAAAATACCAAAAGCATCTCTATATTGATAGACCATCTGAAACACAATCCATTGAGAAAACCTTAACTTAAGTATAACATCCCTATAACGGAACTAGTATGGGTAAGGCGACCAAGTTAAAAAGTCCTGACAGGTATAGGTTTCAGATATAACTCTAGGGCGAGCCGCTGTGGCCCATTAGCATTTCTAAATAAACCGTTCGCATACCGTTATTTGCTGCAATAGTTTGAAATGCCTTTTAGAATCTGTTCCTTCGGTGTGTCAAGTGTTAAACTTTGGGATGTGCCGCCTGGATCTCGTCATGGATATCAAACTGCTTCCTTATTAGGGGAGAGTTTTTTGTTTGGCCGTTCGCCATGTAATTTTCTATGCTTCCGCTTAAGTTCAATATCATTTGCCTCTTAACTTTTTAATAGAGTTGATGCGAGTGTTTATGGAAATGCCTGATATACCACTACTTTTCAGATGGATTAAATGTGACTGTATTAGTCGGGAATCACCTTTCAGCAGTCCTTCAAATCCGTCAGCCTTAAGATCTCTAAGCAACATATATAATTTGAGTTATTCCGGTATACGGTCCTTGAAGATGGAGAGGAAAGCTGGTTAAAATGTTGTGCTTGGCCTAATGTCATTTGCTGCTACTATTACTGTATTAAGGATAGTAGATTGAGAGGTTAGTGCACAGATGCAGCGAGCATCCAGCTTACGATTGCTCAAAGGGTTTAGCCATTGAGACTTCAGTAATCCATTCGCATTTTACTCCAGCTTTATCATGGTGTTTTTCAACCGCAACTTTATCTGGAGCATCCAGAAGACAAAAGCACACATTGGCATCTTTATTGTATAACAAATTTACGTGTATAACACCGAACTCGTCTCGAGGTGAATTGCTCAATTCCTTTAAATGCTCTTCACTGAAAGGAACTTTGTGGACATCCATAAAGACTGGCAAATTATTGTAAAGTGTACAACTCATTTTTATAAAAAGTTATTGCCTGGATTTACTTGATATAAGTAGAGCAGGCGGTGTGAAGGTCCAGTTGACAACCAAGGCTGATCTTGTAAATTGCGTTAGAAATTTGTATACTATGGGTTATACTTCACCCGTATCCGGCAACCATAGTTTTAGGTTGCAAGATAAGAGTCGGATGTGGATAACTCCTTCAGGAGTTCCACGTTATGATCTAAAAGAGAAAGACTTGGTGATGGTTAACTTGCAAACAGGGAAATCCCTAGGTTCGCGAAAACCAAGCTCAGAGTGGTATATGCATGCCTCTATTTACAATAGATCAGCTCGCATAAATGCAGTAGTCCATACACATAGTCCCTACACGCTTGGAATCGCCATCTCCGGGGAAAAGTTTGAACACATATTAGAGGAAGCGAAGGTTGTGGTAGGAAATCCTATTTTGGTCTCAAACAAGCCATCAGGGTCTGCAGACCTGGCAAACATAGTCTCTGAGAAGTTTGAAAACTGGAATGCAACTGAAAGCGTTCGAGCAATTATAATTAGAAATCATGGTGTTGTAACCGTTGGTTCTAGCATCCACCAAGCGCGCGCCGTCGTCGAAGCACTCGAAGAATGGGCCAAAATGTTGACAATATCTAGATCCTTTGGTGGACCGAAATATAGGCTCTAAGACAGTACCATGCAGTATCAAAATATAATAAAATAGATCTTAAAAAACAATGAAACTTACCAGCCACATATGTCATTACGTCGGTTAAGTTGTTCTAATCGCTCGCACCTTTCCTAACACTGTCTACAGGCATCTATGTCGCTCTGGAATAATCTATATTCCAGATTATTTTTCCTTTTTTGACTTTTGTTGCTCAAATGACCAATGTCGTGTATACAATTCATCCTTGAGTTCGAATCCCTTAAACATTTGGAAGTATGCTTGCTTCACTTTGTTTTGGATATCAATCTCAGACTGTATCCACAAAGTCTCAAATATTGTTAGTGATGAGGATATTTTGGATTCACTATTTGAATAAATGGCAATTCCTGTAGACTCTTCAAAAGTTAGCTTTTCATCGTCTTTAACTTCTATTGCTAAAGAAACTGCCTGGTCTATTACAAGAGTAGATATCTTGGTTTCCAGTGGTTTAGAGATATACTGGAGGTTTACAGGTAGATTTCTTTGCCTTATGACTCTATTTACTATTTCTTTTAATTTGTTATCCTCTTCTGTTCCTTGTATTAACATCTTGACCGTCACACCTCTTTGAGAGGCTTCCCATACTGAGTTTAGCATTCCACTGTATTCCACTCGGTAAAATGAATTAGTAGTAGGAAATAACAACAATATTTCATATGTCGACGATTCCATAAGCTCCAAAGCAACTTTTTGGATCTCGGATGAAGTCCTAATTACATCGATGAAATCGCCGTTAATTCCTCGGCCTATTTCTCTTATTTTTTCTTTGGCTGGAACAGAATGACTACAAAGACTGTCAAATAGATATTGCTGGCAGTCTACGAATGGTTTAAGGCCAGTATAAAGCATTTGCTTTATAGTTTGTTTCCCTTCGAGATGACCCTCGTCTATTACATAACATAAGTATTTTGTGCCATCAATAATAAAGAAATTACCTTTTATCCTATCGCTATGAAATACCTCGTTATGCTTCATACTTAGGTTACAGTCACGCACATTTCTTGTTGTAATTTCTGTGACCAATCTAGTTGTTATGTTTTTATTTTTTAGTTCAACTATCGCACTCCAGAGCTGTTCGCACTCCATAACAAAAGACAGTCCCCTGTTGTCTAGACAATAATCAATTTTTTCCTTTGCCTCTGAAAAGAGCCTTACTGAAGTATCTATAGCCGTGCCAGGTTCGGATATGATCTCAATATCAGGGTGAATCCGATAATTGATATTGCTTGACATTATTTGTCATATGGCTCATTGGATATTTAAATTTCTACAATGCCAAATGAGCCACTTACTATATTAGTTACATTTACATGCATGGAGATATCTTATGTAATCTTGTGTCTCTTGAATTTGAACCATCAAGAGAGCCTTGACCGTAATTGAGAAGTAATTTTTATGAGCTTGCATGTGCACCTGTTTTTCTCACAGTATTTCATGTTGAGGTTAAGAATTCTCTTGCCGGTTTATTGTTTTGTCCCTCTCAATTCTGCTTGGAGTGAGATTGTCATTCTGGCTCACATGAGGGCTTAAATGTTTATTGACTCACTTAATGCACCTATAAATAATTGGAACGAGGAAGTGATAATAAAAAGACTAAATTCTCATTGTCGATGATGATTCCGACATACTTTTAACATTTACAAATACTCTAGAAGTTTATAGCCAGTTTGAAGCTGATACGTTTAATGACCCTATCGAAGCTTTATCTAGATTTAAAGTCAAGACATATGACCTACTAATAATAGATATTAGGCTTCCCCAGATGGACGGGTTTGAGTTATACGACAAGATGAAAGAAATAGATAA
>JALZES010000001.1 GCA_030861915.1 Thermoproteota archaeon | reverse complement strand
GCTACATCATCTACCGAACCAACAACAGGACAGGGCGCGACCAACGAAATTGCTGCTTTACCACCATAATAAAAGTAACCATCAGTACCAAAGGCTTGGATCGGAAAAGAGGCTATAGTTATTTTGAAGGAAATGGAAAACAGAAGTGTGGGTAAAAGATGACTGAGGAATGGCAGTATATCCAGGCATTATGAGCCCTACGAATCTTCAACGTTATCACCGGGCGATTTGAATGAGGGTTTTTGCTAGTTCGTCAGGATGCGTAATCATGACATCATGACCTACAGCCATGCTATGCACTCCCCATCCAAGCTTACCGGCCCTTGCAGCAAATGGTTCCATCCAGGATGAAATCGGCCCCTGCGTACAGTGAATGTAGGTTCGAGGGATAGAAGCGCTTTGTAGAGTACCGGAAGGCGGAGGGTCCTCATAAGTACTATATGGATGGGATGTTAACCTTTCTTGGACCCATTGGGATATTTTGGGATCAGTTATTCCAAGCATGGATAACTCTAGAGGTGAACGAAACTTGATTCCAGAAGCGATATCAGTGAAATACCTTTCTTTCTGGACGGATGGCCATAGAGCAATTTCATTTTCTCCTTCAAGAGGTAAGTAAGCATCTAAGTAGACTAGATGAGCTAGTCTCTGTGATTCTTTGGCTGATACTCCTGTAATCACCATTCCTCCATAACTGTGCCCGACAAGTACAACTTCTGATAAGTCTTCATAAAATAGCATATTTGTTATATCCTTAACATGTGTGTCTAGTGATATTCGATTAAGCTCATGGGCAAGATGCGAACTGGCACCCAATCCAGTCAGTGTAGGTGTATAGACGTCATAACCTGCGTGTCGCAATAGCGGTACCAAAAATCGCCAGCACCAGCCGCCATGTCCAGTACCATGTACCAGGACAAAAACTACCATGATGCCGAATAAGCCCTGGACTATTTTCAATCTTAGGATATAAGCGCACATAATGCGGTCAATAGGCACTTAACCAAAAGCGTCGCTATTACGAAAATCACATGTGTCATCTGAAGACATTCTAAGGATAGAAGCGAGATGAGGAAGTCAGACTAGGAAGTAGGCATCAAGGTTAACTTGGCGACCAAGTCTGGCTATAGTTCCTATTAATTATAACCATGCAGACACTATTGCATTTCCAAATGAATTACTATCCTATATAATGACATCTTTTATCTGATGAAATGTTCAAGGCAACAGCACTAAACAGTTGGCATCAGATGAACTAATGCCATCAGTGAAAATCAGCAGACCCCACTCTCAATTAGATTTAGTCAGTTTATACCAACTAAATAAAGAATCCCTCTCAAATTTGAATAAAGAGTTTATCGTGTTTAGCCTATGAAGGGAATTGCAAGCTAGTTTAGTATCAATGCGATTTCTCCACAGTTGTTTGGTCTATTTTTGTATGGGCTATCTTCATAGATAATATTATAGTAATTGCAACCGCTATTAGGATAAATAGGAAAATAAAATTATAGGATTCTCTGGAAGGAAAAGCTGTATAGATACCGTCTGCTGTCTTAATTACACTTTGGTTAGATTGCATAAGCATTCCAACTACAGCAGGCCCTATGGCCGATCCTATATATCTTAACAGGGTATTTATACCGAGAGATACTCCGATATTTTTTGGCGAAACAGAAGTAGTATTTATATTAAGCTGACCTACATTTAGGAGCGCTAAACCAACTCCGACTATTGCTAGGTTTATTCCTAATTGTATTGCATTTGCATGAAAAACTAAAATTCCAATAAGACTAATGGTTGTTATTACAGCTCCAATTAGTGTTACCTTGGATGAGCCTATTCTTGATATTATAATGCCAGACGTAGGCCCAAATACAAGAGAGGTAATAGAAAATGGCAATTGTATATTTGCTGCATCTATCGCATTTCCACCAATACCACCAGTCAGCACAGGACTTTGAACAAGAATAGGTATCGTCTGAAAAATTGCAAATGTACAGATGCCCCAAATAATTACTATAATATTAGATATCAATATGGGTTTACGAGCTATTAGTTTGAAATCAATAAGCGGTGATGAAGATTTTCTTTCGATGACTATAAATGCAGTGAGTGAACAAAAACCCACGAGGCTAAGCAATATTATCTTCCATGAGATATAGAATGGTTTTGGTAATTCATTTTCCGAGGATTGTACAAATGACAGAGCAGACAGAAATGATGTGATGCTTATAGCAAGAAATATTGCTCCTTTGATATCTAGTTTAGGTGTACCAGAATTTCTAATATCTTTTGTTGATTTATGCTGTCTCTGTCGCTGTCCTGGGTATTCATTACCCCCTTTTCTCTCCTCACTTAATAATTCCTTCTTCTCCTGCTGAGTTGGTTCTTTAACCTGAACATATCGCAGGATTATCATGATTAGCAGCACGGCTATTGGGATGACAGAGTAGAATGTCGTTCTCCAACCAAAGTGTTCAATTATGTTACCGCCTACAAGTAAACCTAGAACACCGCCGAAAGCAAACATTGAAGCCAATGTCCCCTGAGCAATAGAGACCTTATTCCTTGGAAATTGATCTTGAACAATAGCAAATACGATTGGAAATACAGACATTCCTATGCCTTGTACTGTCCTTGAAATTAGCAGGGAATAGATATCAGTTGAAATTGCGCCTCCGAGTACGCCTATTGTATAGATAATCATTACTATCTGGAGAATTCTCTTTTTACCATAGATATCAGAAAGCTTGCCTGCTATTGGCACGGATATGGCTCCCGAGATAAGATATGATGAAAGTATCCAAGAAGATATGCTGTAATTAATGCCAAAGTCATTTATTAAACGAGGAATGGCTGGTACAAGCATTGTCTCAGCATAAAGCACCATGGTCGCTATACCGCTAAGGATTGCCAGTATCTTCCATGCATGAAAAGAGATCTCTGGTCCACGAGTATCATCTCTATTACCATCGCTCTCATTAGTCACGTTACGAATCTATAATGTATCATGCATCTTGTCTTATCATTGTATTTATTACAAAGTTTCAGTTAGAAATACGGAGAAACTATGGGTCGATACTCAAGATGGTCTACAGTCTAATTTTTATTTATAGAAACGTGACAGTTGCAACCCGTGATGGCGTACCATTTTGTAAGAGTTGCGATATAGATAATTTTGGGCACCTCGGATTCATTATACTGCTTGAGTACGAAAATGACAGTTCCATATTGAATTAACAATTATATCATTAAGAGCCCTATCCAATAATCTAATGTATCTTAGATATACGTAACACGAATCAAAATTTATAATTGGACTATTGGCAGGTGCGAATCGTTCTGCTTCTACCTACCAAGGTAATCGAAGACTGGTTTTTAATCTTCGAACAGAAATTTACCACTGTTTCTCATCATATTTGTAATACGTTTCAATGTGTTTTCAGCAGATTCACAAGACGTAGTTTGATCTCTGTATTCACAAGCCGAAGGGTTATTGATATTATTATTCCAATCAATTAATACTTGGTTTGTTCCCTTTCCTCTAAATAATCCTATAATTATCTCTTTTATAACTGGTATAAGACCTCTTCTTGCGCCATATGCGCCACTCTTGTTGATTAACCAGAACATCTTTGTCGCATCGTACTCGGCAGGAAAAACAATCTTCTTGGCCTCCGCGGCCTCGTATGAATAGTAATGTCCTGCTATGTGTATCCAGCCTCGGGAAAGAGTGTTTGCTGTCTTGGCAAATTTTGTACATGATGAACATCTATCGTCATAAATGAGCATAGGTCTTGAAAACATGTGGGAAAAGCCCATCTACTATTGATTATAATTAGCCAGTTCCATTCTTAAAGCTTTAGAAATGGGCCAATTATTCTTATGAGTGCCATTTCCCAGGGATGGTATTTGTGAATTCCCTTGGGAGAATGTAGGCAAGGAGGGGACTAGACAAAACGGACGTTTATATCCTTTACAAAAATTGGGAGAATGGCAGTGGTGGAGGAAAAGACAGGAGAAATAGCAGTTTATAGAGGATAGCCTCATAGCCTGCATCATCATATTAAAGTCATTATTGCGGCTATACTCTTCTAATTTTAACTAAGACTACCATTATTTCGTTTAGAGTTTAATTTGCACTCATTATTTGCCGAGAGAGCTGCCAATTGTGTCCCTTGATACATTTTCAGCAATATCTGTAGCACTGTTAGTTGCGTTTTCTAATAGTGATGTAATTCCTATCTTGTCTGAACCTTTTTTAACTGCCGCAAAGAAATTATCCCAACCTAGGGCAATTACGGCTAGAATTATTATGGCAATGATTAAACCTCACATATCT
>JALZES010000134.1 GCA_030861915.1 Thermoproteota archaeon | reverse complement strand
CGGAATGGTCTAGCCAAGCCATCAAAGCAGAGGCCAATAACCTTCCTCATCATTAAGGACTATTATCGCCGTATATTAGTTTCATTTCATCAAAGGTTAATTTCTCACCACTAGACATTTTCCTCAAGGCTTCTTCCTTCAAAGTATTCCATCTTTCTTGATTTTCCTTGCTCCGTCTTACTCGTTCTTGCGTAGCCTCGTACCTGTTTTCTCGCCTCCCTTCATATTCCCGTTGTCTTCTCTGTCTATTACCTATTGCTTGATTGCGGGACCTTCTGAATTCAATTGCATTTAACTGGGTTTCTACCATCTCAAGTTTTGCAGCAGCCTCTCTTATTGCATGAATTGTTTTCCGCCGTTCTTCATAGAGGCTCTCGCGCAGATTCATTAATCTATCTAATTCTGTCTTTATACTACCAATCTTGTTTCCGAATTCAGACTTTTGGTCAAATATCCTATTCATAATTGATTTGAGTGACTCATACTGAGAAAGTACATTTCTATACTTATCCTCTTTCTTATTAATTACTTTCAGATTGTGCAACTTGGTTGCAACTTCTTTTGACTTGGCGACCAACCTGCGCTCTTCATCTTTGGACAGTTTCTTTGTCTGAATATCACGTTCGATTTGCTCGAGGGCTCTACCGAGATGTACCATATCAAACCGGTCTTTTCTGGATCTCATATTTGCTCCCAAAGTCGATTTCGTATCCAGGGTCTTCATTTCATTTCTTGTTTCCATAAGGCTGTTTTTCAGCTCTTTGAATTTTACGTACTCCGTATCCTTCTGCTCATTAACTAACTTTAGCTGAGAACGCAAATCATCTAGTTGGTCCCGGTTTCCGTCTATGCTTTTTTTTGTCTCTTCTATTCTGGAATTAAGTTCTTGGATTCCCTGTTCGCTCCTCCTTTGCTCTTCAAGTAAGTTTTTCTTGAATTCTAGCAACGTTTTTAAATTAGAATCCAGAGAGTTTCTACCTCTTTTATGTTCTGTCGTATTTGGTGTTGCACTAGTCGTAGTAGTAGTAGTAGTAGTAGCAGCCGTCATACCGCTATTTCCGTTGCTGGCCTGTTGTTGGTCTCGTACTGTCACGCCTATAGAGTCTGTTAGATAGCCAAAAATATATCTTTTCTTATTAGAAGTATAATGGGAGATGATGCTTTCAGTATTTAGCCATGTCTACATACATCTTTATATGAGATGAGGTTGCTTAGATTAAAGTATGGATGACTTTGAAAAGGATTTCCCTGAGTTTGACTGGAAAAATGTCCCAGCTTATAAACATCCAGGCGGAAAGGACTGTCCATGTCCAAAACACGAATATATCAGGGAACAGATAAATGTCACCAAGACTCTTAGCATCGAGTCAAAGGAAAGTCGTCGACATGAGCTAAAACACAAGGCTCAAATTACGCTAAAGTTTTGTCCAGATCATTACAGTGTCTATTTTGACGAAGTCATCCCATCTATGCCCTTTAAGTATCGCTTGATGACTCGAATTGCGCTGAAAATTGGTGCAGTCGTAATTCAAAAGATACCATATATGCAATCAGACCAGTGTTTTTATTGCAAATTTGGCTCCGGTGGTTTTGGAAAGAAGACCGAGTTGCCACCAATCTAATCGCCTACGGAGCATTTGTCCGCTGAATCAATGAACATATTTTTTATCATATATGCATGGTCAAAAGCAAATCCCGGTGCAAGTATATTCCTTAAAATAACTGAAAGATATGGAAAGCCTCGTTTGGTTACCGAACAATAACCTCGATGGAAACCACTTTCTACGGCTGTATATCTTGAAGGGCTCAGATCAAGGGCGCTTGCTAGAAAAGTACCTATATCCATGCTTCGTGAGAAGACTGAGTTTTTTTTCTGAATAAAGCCTAAGTCTGTTCGATATAACATACCATAATTCTTACCAACCAGGTAATTCTGACACTTATTGTCAACAAATACACTTCCGTCACTGTGTAAACTACCTGTCATCATGCCAGCCTCATTTGCCAACGAGGAAATTACTCTTTTATCGCTGGTGTCAAGAAATACACTATACAGATCACCTAGTTCTATGAACTCTTCAACAAGCAGAGAATCGGAAAGGGAGATTAAGCGAGGCGTTCTGATCCCAAGTTTTTCTAAATGACTCCTCATGTTGTCACTTTCGTTCTTTACCACCTTTTCTCCAACAGTGGGAGGAGAATCCGGGTGGCCTAGCGCAACTGATACTAAGGTGTATGATAACGCTAATAGGTATTCATGAAAGCTCTTGCTGCTCTTGTTGCTCTTCACAACAACCTTTTGTCCATTTCTTTTGGCAATGTTAACATCTCTCTGCCAGTTGATAAAGTACATAGTCCGGTGCCAATAATAGGAGGTAGATTCTACTATATGTATCAACATCTAGCAGAAAATGACACGGAGTTAGATCTGAAATGAAGCTACATGATGGCTACAACGATGCTCAAGACTTCTTTAGTGAAAATAATGCGGCGACTTATGATTCACTTGTTAATTACGCTACATTTGGACGAGACAAAGCTTGGAAAAATCAAATAACAAAAATTGTAGATAAGGGAAGATTCAAACCGACTGCAATACTGGACCTTGCTGCAGGGACGGGAATATTGTCTTCTAAACTTGATAACGGTTCCGATGCTGTCTTTGTTCATTCGTTGGATCTCACAATAGACTATCTCAAAAAAGCAAAAGAAAAATCCCAAAGACTTTTCCTAATAAACTCAACAGCTGAGGTTCTGCCATTTCGAGCAGAAATATTCGATTACGTAGTATCTTCATATTTGGTTAAGTACATTGATATCGAAACCGTAGCAGAAGAGTCTTGGCGAGTTCTCAAGCATCAGGGGATTGTCATATTTCATGAATTTACATGTCCAAACAGCTCGGTAGTTCAAAAATTCTGGAGATTTTATTTTTCTCTGCTGAAGCTTTCGGGAAAGTTACTTAAAGAGTGGGAACCAACATTCCAGCGACTAGATGAGGTTATCTGCAAAAACCATTCGTGGCCCGACGATACTTCACGATGCCTCAGAAAAATCGGATTTGTTGAAATATTCTGTCAGTACTATACTTTAGGAACCAGCGCTATCATTTCAGCAAGAAAACCATGAATACCGAAGACAATCGTTTAAACGAATGGTTCGTGCCTAAGTTTGGGCCCAGAGGATTCAGAATATTTGTAGGTATGTTATTCTTGCCTTACACGGGTATGTGTATCTCTTTTGCGGTGTTGGGCTCGCTGGTAGCCACCCAAGTATTATGGGACAGGCTTTTCGCTATAGCCGCTATTTACGCGCTAGGGCTTGGTTTGGGAGCTCACGCGGTGGATAGTCTCGGCTCCAGAGAGGTCAAGCCCTGGGGAAATTATTTTTCTGCTAAACACCTTTGGTTGATCGCTTTAGTCTCCCTTTCTGCCGCATATATTATCGGAGCCTATTATATGATCTTTTTCACTCCTATTTTATGGATAGTCGCCATACTGGAAGGGTTCTTCGTATTTGCGTATAATTTTGAAATATTCAGAGGTCTTTTTCATACCGATATTTGGTTTTCGGTATCATGGGGTGCTCTTCCTGTTCTTGCGGGTTTCATTATACAGAGTAATCAAATTGAGATTCTTCCCATCGGCTTATCTGTTATCACAGGAACGTTGAGCTACATTCACATTAGCATTTCCAGAAAATACAAAGCGCTCAAGAGAAGGGGACGGACAGACTCTGGCACAGCGAATCAAGAAATAGCGCTCAAAACTATTAGTTTATGTACTATTAGCTTCACTTCGGCTGTCCTGATCCTCAGAATGGTTATTGGCTAGTAATTACTAGGCAATTACTGGGGGTTATATAGATCCATTATGTGCAACGTCCTTATCGCAATCCAACAAAATAAAGTACTGCAAGGTATTTGCGAGTTGGAGAAAAAGATAAAAAAGACAATACCGTTACCCCAAAAGATATTATTTGCTGCCACAGGAACTTTGGAGAGGACTTTATCTTTATTAATTGGCTCTGAAACAGAAGTCATGATATTAGAACAAAAAGATTTCTTCGATATTATATTTAGATCTGTAAATATCGTTCAGAAACAAAATGGCAAGGTGTTAGTAAATGCGAAATCGAAGATTTACCCTTATTTTCTGCCGAATAACGTTGTAAAAAAAGTAAGGGAAAAAAAGGAAAGCATAGGCGATATTATTGAGTCTGAGAGTATGGAAACATTTAGAAGCATTCGCGCGTTAGGCTATAACTGTTCCGAAAACAACTTTACCAAAATTTATCACATAATACATCAGAAGAATATCGCATTTAATATACAGGAGGTATTCGTGACAGAACTTCACCAGCATATTAATGGAAGTCGATGATTTTAGGTGGACCGGGTGGGATTCGAACCCACGACCTCAGCAATGCCAATGCCGTATCCTACCGGACTAGACGACCGGCCCTCCACTCGATCGAATTGCCTTACTTAGCTATTAATACCTTTAAGGGAATCGAGGTCATATCATGGCTTTTCACGAGCAATATATAATTATAATAGTCATACATATCACATATTTGTACTCAGGGTGGCGCTAATAGAGCGGTCAGTCGGAGCAGTTATAACGTATAAAAATAAGGGTGCAGCAGAAGAATCTTTTTCCCACCGTCCTTCTGAATTTCTCCTATTAAAAAATAGGAGGGGCTTTTGGGGATTTCCCCAGGGTCATAAAGAAAAGGGCGAAAACGAGATTCAAACTTTGGTCCGCGAAGTTTCAGAAGAGACCGGAATATGCAGTCTAGATATCAAGTCGTACATAGGCAAAATCCATTACTCGTACTTTCGATCCGACGGCATGAAGTCTAAAAAAGAAGTATCTTTTTACTTTGCCGTAACGGAGAGCAAAACCGTGGAGATCTCATATGAGCATTATGAATTTAGATGGGCGCCTTTTACTCATGCGTTATTCTTGCTTCGTCACGAGCAGTTAAAACTAATCATGGTGAAAGGTCGCAGAAAAGGCTTTTACTGAAGATTCTGAATCACCTAAGCCATACTCGCAAGAATAGAGTAATAGATTTATACCCAATAGATAACGCAATAAACAGGATACCAAATTGGCAGCGGCTGGAAAACGCATAGTATTGACAGCAGATAGAAGTCTCATGACAAACTATAGGGGAAACTTTCTTTATGGTTTCATTGCCTGCGGCCCTTACGAGCTTATTCCTGAAATCGTGTTCGACAAGTTATTTTGTCCAAGCGTCGAGACTGACAAGAGTACAGGCGAGGTAAAGGTGGCACAGTGTGGTCTTAGAAGAATTGAAAGTGCCCTATTAAGAGAATATGACAGATCTGACGTGTTTCTGGCGAATCCTGAAATGCTTGACAAGTGTATAGGACCTGAGACTAGGGTGGTGGGACTGAACGTCATGGATCCATTAGGGATGGCTCCAGTAACTACAACCATGTCTCCGGAAAAACTATCCTACATAGCTATGAAGTTCAAGAAAATGTGTGCTTCTATCATTCAATTAAAAAAGAAATATAATTTCAAGGTCGTTGTGGGCGGAAACGGTGCATGGGAACTTGCAAAAACCGATCGAATGGAGATCCACGGCATTGATACTGTTGTTGTAGGAGAAGCCGATGAACTTGCCCTTGACCTATTTCACGATCTAGAAAACGGAGAGGCTCCTGAATTGCTTCACACGTTTGTAAGAAATATTGAGAATATTCCCATGATTCAGGGCCCCACTATAAACTCTCTCATTGAAGCCATGCGAGGATGTGGGAGGGGATGCGACTTCTGCGATGTCAACAAGCGCTCAAAGAAAGATATGCCTCTGGAAAGGCTTCAGGCCGAGGCTAGCTTTAACCTTAGATATGGTTTTGATTCAATCTGGCTGCAGTCAGACGAGATGTTGCTATACGGATGTGACAACAAGGAATTTGTGCCTAATTCAGATGCTATTCTAGATCTTTGGAAAGGGCTGAAGTCACTTGGTGCCAATTTCGTTGGCACCACTCATATGACCTTATCTGCTGTAGCCTCATCCCCTGATCTCATAAGAAAAATATCCGAAGTAAATGGTATGGACAAGAATGGTAGGTGGCTCGCAACAAACCTTGGAGTTGAGACAGTTGCGCCCAGCCTAGTGAAAAAACACCTTGGAGTAAAGACAAAACCATTCCAGACAGACGAGTGGGGCGCAGTCGTCCGTGAAGGATGTAATATTATGAATCAGAATCATTGGTTTCCTGCACAAACTCTAATAATAGGTTGGCCTGATGAGACTCCTGATGAAACACAATATACTATTGATTTAATAGATGACTTTAAGGAGACTAAAATGAGAGGGCTTATAGCACCATTATTG
>JALZES010000126.1 GCA_030861915.1 Thermoproteota archaeon | reverse complement strand
TATACGAATAGGATTACACCCTCTTGTAGGATATTTCGGTGAGAGTAATATGACTAGAAGATTATCGCAGACCAGTCTGGCTGTGGAGCTAATTCTAAAATAAGAGTTTCACTGCAAGATAAAAGAGCATAATTAGGATCTGATAAATAGTACAATGTGGTTGTTGCCGATATCCCGCTCGCCGCGAACCTAACTCAAGCCTAGGATATTTTCTTTGGAAAAGATTCTGTCTATTTCCTGCTTAGTCATAAGTCCTCTTTGTAAAATTAATTCTCTTATGCTCTCTTTTGTCTTAACAGATTCTTTATAAATCTCCGCTGCCTTTAGGTAACCTATATATGGATTCAGTAAGGTAACAAGAGTGGGACTTTTCTCGACGTACAACTCAATCTGTTCTCTGTTTTCCTTTAGACCCTCTATCATATTTTTGGCAAACACAGGAAGAAAATTCTTTAACATGTCCATCGAGTCTAAAACGCACTTTAGCATTCCTGGTAACATAACGTTGAGCTCCAACTGGCCAGCTTGGGCAGCCATTGCCACGGAAACGTCATTTCCAACCACATTGAAGCATATCATATTAAGGCATTCTGCCAAAGACGGGTTAACTTTCCCCGGCATAATGGATGAACCAGCATGCACTGGAGGAATAAGAATTTCAGAAAAACCGGCCACAGGACCAGAGGCCATCAATCGAATGTCGTTAGCCATTTTGATTAACTCTAATGCAAGATTTCGGAGTGAAGAACTATAACTGGATATATCGAGCTTGCTTTGTAAGGAATAGAACATATTTTCTGAAGGCTTTAAATCTATGCGAGCAGTCTCTGATAGATATCTAATCGCAGATTCTCGAAATCTCTTTGGTGTGTTAGCTCCTGTCCCTACCGCTGATCCACCAAGACCAACATATTCTAAATGTTTTCCTGCCAGCATCACCATCTGCTTTGCTCGCCTCAGAGAGAATGCAAATTCTTCAAATTCGTTTCCCAGAGTAACAGGAAGAGCGTCCATTAAATGCGTCCTTCCTATTTTTATTATGTCTTTGAACTCTTCCGCCTTCTTGCTGATAGCTGTGATAACAAGTTCAATAGCCGACAATAAATCAATTGAATTAAGAAGTATGGCAATGTGCATCGCTGTTGGAAAAGTGTCATTGCTTGATTGTGACATATTTACATGGTCATTAGGACTGATGATTTCATATGCTCCTTTCTTCTTGCCCAAGGTTTCTAATGACCTATTGGCGATAACTTCATTACAATTCATATTGAAAGCAGTACCTGCTCCTGAATTTATTGAGTCTAGTACGAATTGATCGATGAACCTACCATCTAAAATTTCATCACACGATCTTATTATTGAGTCAGCTATCTCTTCGTCTAAAACATGTAAATTCTTATTTGCTAAGGCGGCTGATCGTTTTATCATCACATATGCTTTAATAAGATATATGTGTGCAGTTTGGCCTGTAACACTATACTGTTGTTTAGCCCTTGCTGTAAATGGACCGTAGTACGCATTTGATGGTACCATGACACTGCCAAGCGAGTCTCTGTCAACTCTGAAGGAGGTATTAGGCATTCCGCATGGCAAGTACCCAAATTTACTTAATAAATCAATCGATACCGTCAGATCTATAATACTATAGATACTCTAGAGAGACATTCTATATTTTCAACATCTGGCGCGCTTAAATGCGCTCCGTGTAACATTGCGAAGCTTTTCCAATTTCCTCGGATTATGAGTTCTACGTTTATTTCAGGAATATATTTTGTCAGTTGCCCGAAGATAATTTTTTGATAGTAATTGTTTTTGACGCAGAACATTTTCTCACTACTGTTTAATTTGTCTGGATTAACAATTCTGTCAATGATTCCTGATCCAACAAAGAAGTAGCCTGTACTGGATGTTTTCTTCATAAATATTAATTTTATGCCTTTGGACCAGTCTCTACGAAGTTCAACAAAGTATGTTCGTTGACCGTAGATCCTATTCAGCACATCATCTCTTGTAATCCTTGCGATGAACCCCAAATAATACTTCAAATTTATTTGATAATACTGGTACCTGAATCCCTATTTAGGGTTCTGTGACTTGATTTTTGTAAATACACAACACTGTCCTAAAGGTAGTCATCTTTTGTAGGCTCGGCTCCTTCCATGTTGCGAAGAAAAGCTATCGTTACCAAATGTTTCTGATATTACGAGAGTTCATCTTCAACTACGATACGTATATCTTTAGCCTGTTAGACCATATCGATACAATCGAGAATAAGATACCAGTCAGGATGGCTAGGAATGGATATCTTCTGTTCAGTGG
>JALZES010000114.1 GCA_030861915.1 Thermoproteota archaeon | reverse complement strand
TTGTTAAGTGCAAATCTATAGATACGCTTCCGGAATCGATGTTTACATTATCGACCAATTCAAGCTCCATTATGGATACCCCTATTTCGGGATCCACTATTTTAGTCAATTCGTCAAAAATTTGCTTTCGTGTGTTTTGGAGGTCTTGAACCATACATTATAGCGTTATTAATTACTATTTAATCATTGCCAACGACAATTCATCTGTTGAGACCAAAGCCTTCTCTGACGGCCGGACGCCCCCTTGGTTTGCAAAACTAAAATAAAGCTGACGGAATTCTCTAGGTGTGTACAGGTCAAGAACCACAGATTCTCTAGACAAGGATGCGCTCAATTTTCTCTCTTCAGTCCAAACAGATTACCATTTGTTATATTACGATATTCTGGGAAGTGAAGCCCACGTGATAATGTTACACGAAATTGGTTTTTTATCGTCTCCTAACTTGGAAGATCTTTTGGTTGGTCTAGGGAGTATAAGGAATGATCCCAAAGTCTTGTCTACGGAGAAATTCGAGGATATACACGAATGCATTGAGGCGTTCCTTATAGCAAAATTAGGCAATGGTGTAGGCGGTATCTTGCAGACTGCTAGATCAAGAAACGACCAAGTTATCCTTGATCTTCGAATGATGGTTAGGGATTCTATCAACAGAATTTCTCGAACCCTACTTCATCTTATCGGCGCTCTGCTGTCAAGATCCCGGGACAACTTTCATTCCATTATGCCCATGTATACGCATCTCCAGCAGGCACAGCTGGGAACTTTTGCCCATTTTCTTCTATCCTACGCGGAAAACCTCTTTAGAGACGTGGACAGGTTGAATGATTCTTACGATAGAATAAATATGTCACCTCTCGGCGCATGTGCTATAGGAGGTACTAGTATCGGTATTGATAGGAATAGGACAGCATCCTTACTAGGGTTCAAAGGTGTTCTAAACAATTCGATTGATGCAACCACATCAAGAGATGACTTAATCGAATTCATGTCATCACTTAGCATTATAATGTTGAATCTGTCTAGGATAGCTGAGGACTTCATCCTATGGAGTACCACTGAGTTCGGTTTCGTGGAAATTCCCGATAAATACTCTTCAAGTTCTAGTCTTATGCCACAAAAGAAAAATCCTGATACGCTTGAACTAATACGTGCAAAAGCTTCCACGGTCGCGGGTAACCTTTTTGCCGCAATGTCCTTAGTAAAGGGACTTCCGTCAGGATATAGTAGAGACCTACAAGAATTGAAGCCTGGACTGGTTAAATCATCATGCATCGTCCAAGAGAGCTTGGACATTCTTATCGGGTTGATTATAGATGTCAAAGTAAACCATGCTAGGTTGTTAGACGCAGCACGTAACAGTTACGCTATTTCGGCTGATATTGCTGAAAAACTGGTATTGCAAAAACACATTTCGTTTCGTTCTGCTCATCGTGTCGTTGGCTCGCTGGTAAGGACTGCCGTTGAAAGGGGCAATATCCCATTGTCTAAACTAACCAAGTCCGAAGTACGAAGTACCCTGGGAGAAATTGACACAAGTATTGAACCAGGTGATGTCATCAAAGTGATTCAAAGCTTAAGTCCAGAAAAGTCGGTAGAAATGCGTCTCTCATCTGGATCACCCTCAGTATCTCAACAACAGGATCTTTTTGATCTCCTTAATGAGAAAAAAAAAGCTCACGAGCGAAATATCTCAGAACGGGAAAAATGTGTAGCCTTAGCGTTTGATCGTCTTCTGCAAATGGCGGAAGAGCACAAGGGGGTTGCAGACCTCTAGCCTGGATATCGATTCACGAAGTTATTTCTTATTTTGTGCAAAGCAATTAGTTTCTGCCGACTCACCATACAGCTCAAGTCACTAACGGATAGAAGACATCAGGCTCTGAGGGGTTCTAATATAATTTCCGTCAAACATTTTTAGAACATATTACTAGCCCGGCCCAGATTCGAACTGGGGTCAAAGGCTCCAAAGGCCTCTATGCTTGGCCGCTACAGTCGGCGGAACGAAGACATCCTCCACCGGGCTTCCCGGGCATTTTTCATATGATTTCCTAACTTTATAATGTTATGTATTATTGGTTAAAAGTGAAACAAGCTTTTCCATGGGGTCTTCCATCTTATTTATGGCTCGAGTTGCCTTCCGAAGCTGCTTGTCAGCGTAGCCATGATCGGTAGCTATCATTCTAGTTATTTTTTCAAGCTCCTCAGGACTAGAAGCCTTTCGGATTAATCCCTGCGAAACGAGGTATTTTTCCACATAAAAGCTTGTCGGTGCTATAGAGATGGTCGGCTTGCCTAGAAGTGCTGCCTCCGCAGTCATAGTCCCGCCCGCCCCTACAAAAACGTCGGACTGAAATATCAGAGCAAGACCATCTACAACGTTTGAAATAACAGTCGCCTTATCAGCATATCTCTCAGCAATCAGATTTTTTTGGTCTTCATATCTGCATAGGATAAAAAAATCTGCGATATCGGCCAGATTATTTATTAGCTTATCCAACATCTTGATGGTGCTATCTGCAAACTCTTTGTATGCAATATAGGATGCCTGGGCTTCCTCCATCCTTATTAGAACTATTTTTTTCGAGGTCTTAGGATCTTTTCTGCTTTGGAAATAGTTCGGACCAGCATGGGATGTGGAGAGCATTTCTTTTGGATATCTTCGTAACCAAGCGACGGGATCTAGCCCCCGATATTTGATGATATTTCTCCTTTGAACCCCATAGTTTATCCAAGGTGTATTTGGTATAATCCACGGACAAAATAATAAATCGAGAAGAGGAACGGAAAGTTTAGCAACAGCAACGGCATGAGGAGAATCATTAAAGCCTATATTCTTTACACCCAATCCAAATGCTACCCGGCACGCTTCCGGGGATGAAAAAGATATTGCTGCCTCTGGTTCAAAAGCGCTAATTATTTCTGTTAGTTTCAGTACCCTGCTGGCGCTTTGCCACAACTTGTGACTTCTCTCCGCCCCGCCATGCTTTCCAACCACCTTAAGGTCTATTTTCCTTAGCCGAGCTAGTTCGTTTGCCTCTCTATATTCTCGTGAGGTACATAAGAGTTCGTGTCCCTGAGCTGTCAGGATATCTATAGCAGGTTTGAAAAACATTACCTGCTTCGGAGTCAATATGTCAAACCAAACTTTCAAAACTAATGAAAATAGGGTCTTGCAAGAAAAAACCTTTTCTTTAACCTCTCTTTCATAGCTCAGGGGAAATATGGTTCTCGAGGTCGGTCCAGATTCGTTATGAGCAAAGATAGCTCGAAAAATACAGTCATCTATGGACTTAGCACAGAGGGATACCGAATTGCGTCCTCATTAGCGATTAGGGGCTATAAGGTATCTTTAATTGACGAGGCGGCTCGAATGGCC
>JALZES010000093.1 GCA_030861915.1 Thermoproteota archaeon | reverse complement strand
TGCCCAACTGACCAGGTGGGTCTACAGGACCCCATACCTTTATTCCTTGGAAGGTTCCTGCAGACTGTCTCTTTGTTTTAAATGAAGGATCAATAGGACCATCAACCTTTGAATAATCAGTTCCACTCCCTGTCAGGGATATAGTTGTGTTGCCACCTCCACCACCGCCAGCTGCGTTGGCAGCCGCCGCAGGAATACGCTGAGTCACTGGCTGTTCTAACTGAGGAGGTGCCGCAGAAGGACCGGATATTGGTGCTGGCTTTTGTTGTTGCTGAAGAGCAGTCGCACTTCTTAGTTTGGGATTCTTTGCCAGAGGGGTTAGCTGTTCCAATTTTTTTATTGCTTCTTCTAAGGAGATCTTTTGTGATTTCTGATAATGAGAAATAAGTTTATCTCCAATTGATGTATTCCTGATAATCGTGTCAATAACCATCTTGGCGTTATCGTCCGCCTTTTTCCTATAGTCTTTAATCCAGTAATGATCACCAAAGAATTCTATTGGTTTTATCTGGTAGATAATGTCAACTACCTCTCCGGTCACTATTTCCACAGTGATTAAGAGGTCTGCTGACAGATCTTCTTTGGTAATAAGATCGCTACCTCTCTCAGTCCACTTGTAAGTTACATATATTCGGTCAGCGTAAGTTTCAGTTTTAAAACCTGAGCTTTTAAGATCATTTAAAATTGTGGTAATTGCAGAGCGTTCAGTAAGTTCTACAGGCATCCTGAATACACCCAACCTAGAAGCGTGCAGCGGATAGATGCCTCTTTTAGCAACCTCAGATAGCATTACCCATACTCTATCCTTCAACAAAGTAGACATTATTTGATTCTGAATACACAAACTCCTAAAAGGCTTTCTATTGTTGTGTCTGACCGGGATTAAGATAAGTACAGTCTAGGTACCTAACTCCTGCCATATTCAGCTAGTAATACTAGTCTGTTGGGTCAAGTAAGTACCCACAGCAGGGATATAAGATTTAATTATGACTGGCCAAGAAATACCCATAGCGGGCCGGTGGTTTAGTCCGGTAGAATACCTGCCTTGCATGTTCTGCGTTATCAAATACAGCAGACAGAGGAAACGTAGGTGGTCGTGGGTTCGAATCCCACCCGGTCCATATATTTGTCGCTTGGTCGATAACACGTTTATAAGTAATGGCACGAGTCCCAGCATATTGAAATAATGAATTGATAGAGCTTAACAAGATTTATCGAGAAGATTGTTTGTGTTTTATGAACAAATTAGCCAGCAACGGTATATCTATAGACGTGATTGTTACATCGCCGCCATACAACCTAAATAAAAGGTATCGAAGTTATAAAGACAATAGAAAAAGAAAAGATTATTTATCTTGGCTCTCAGACATTGCAGTAACAAGTCAAAAAATTCTGAGGAACGAGTCCTCATTTTTTCTCAATATCGCCGGTGCGCCATCAGATTCCCTGTTGCCACTTGAAGTAGCAAAGGTCTTTTTTGACTCAGGTTTTAAATTGCAAAATACAATCCATTGGATAAAATCTGTATCTATGGAAAAAGAGGACCTTGCCAAAACATGGCCTTTTTCTCCAACTCAAAACATATCCATAGGACACTTCAAGCCTATTATCAGCAGGCGCTTCTTAAATGATTTTCATGAATATATCTTTCACTTTACAAGAGGAGGAAACGTAGACCTGGACAAACTTGCTATAGGTGTTCCATATCAAGATAAAACCAATGTAGGAAGGTGGAAATCCTCAAGGAAAGACAAGAGAGATAGAGGAAATGTTTGGTTTATCCCTTATCCAACCATAAGAAAAGAAAGAGCTCACCCGGCTGTTTTTCCCCATAGACTGCCTTATTTGTGCATAAAACTACATGGAATTAGAAAAGGCATGCTCATATACGATCCTTTCATGGGAATTGGAAGTACAGCCATAGCCTGTATTCACCTGGGGGTAGATTTTATTGGAACTGAAATAGACTGCGGTTATATTCAAGCTGCACAGGAAAGCATAAATTGCATAGTAAATGACCCGCACAATTTAAAGCCTAGGAATGGAGTGTTGTGGCGCGAACACTTTCTGGGAAGGTAATTTATCGAGTCTGAGGGAACAAAAAGTGGAACATAAGATTGGGTAATAATTCACATAAGGGGTGCAACCGTAAGATATATTATGTTTTGAGGAGATGGATATTTCTAGATTGTCATTTTTCGGGGGAGGTTCAAATAGCAATGTAGACAAGAGCAAATACGAACAATTGACATTAAGTATAAAGCAAACTGTTTTGGAGAGAGCTCGCTACAGGTGTCATGGCTGTTCGAAAAAATTTGGCCCAAGCAATCATCCTCACTTTGAACATATCAATGGGTCTCTAAAGGATAATAGACCCACTAATTTACGACCGCTATGCAGCGAATGTTTCAAAACCGTGGAGAAAAAGGAAACCAAAAAGAGCGGAATTGTGGGAAATATGCGTAATATGATCGGAGGAATATTTCAAAAGTGAAAGAATTGATATTCCTAAATTGGTTATACTACAAGTCTGATCCAGCCAGCCAGCCAACCAGCCAGCCAAGAAGACGGCATGGATTGAATTCCTAAACGGTTGCAGCCTTTCATTAACTAACCGATATTTTACTTGTCTTCAGATGGTTTCCTTTGAATCCAAGAAATAATATTTGTGTTCCTCAGAGCAGAACTGTTCAATTTTGGTTACACCCCTGTTGGAATCTCCCTCCACATGAGGCCAACCTTCATGTGAAAATTCTTTGCCACAATAAGCGCAAATCTTAACATCCATATTGCTATTATATCAATTCCAAAATATATTGTACAACTTCATTTCATTCATCATATCATTAACTCCAATGAGACAAAATATATTATGGTACTTATATGAATATGTGTCAATAATAAAGAGGTACACTAAAAGTTGATAGTGCAACAGTTAATCTGTGATATATGTAAAAAAGTAGTATTGGAAAAAGAAGGAGAATCTCATTTGGAAACTGGACAATTTCCGATATCTACAGAGGAGGCTGACATGATTGACAAAGAACACAGAGGACATGAATGTCATATAGAAGCGGTTGAAAAGTTGTAGTTACCATCTACAAGTCACATTTATCTGGGTATGAGTAACATGTTCTTGTTACATTGCATATGCTAACCTTTTACAAATCTGCTCTTGTAAATTTCTTCCATATGATTGTGCTTTATTTGTGTAGTATAAGTGGCTAAATAGAAATCATATGTATCCTATAGGATGTGCAACGCTGCATATAGGATACTCGAACAAGACGATTGCGGAAGATATATTTGCGGACATGCATTACAATCCTGCAAAACTTGTAATCGATTGATTGTTTTTGACGAAGTGCGGAATAATTATAACTGAAAAATGGGCCTAACTTACACGCTGAAAGTCTCGAGGCGACTAATGCATTTGAGAGCTATCCAAGTAGCAATTACCATACAGTTGACACTTCTACCACATGGTCTGGTCAGCTATGATCCACTTTTGCATAGCCCAAGGCGAAACAGAAAAATGCTCCAAAAACAGTACTTGGATTAATAACTTCATTGAAAAATATACTATGGCGCGATGATTTTATTGGGATAGGATATAGATACCATGATGTTTACATGAATGTCTTTCCCATATTCGAAGAGAAGCGTTATGCTTCTAAACTTTGGGATAAGAGTATACATTGGTGGCCAGACGACGAAATTCGATTAAGGTTTGTAGAAGAAGGAAAGGGTAATAACTACTGGTTTATCCTTTACAATACCGCTCAGCATGTCGACGAATGCACAGGATTTGCCAAGAATCTCAAGTTATCAGACAATTATCAACGTTTTAAGGTAGGATATGAAAAACAAGTTCTACTGCGTTTCGGAATATATAAGGAAAACCCCAAGGAGAAAAACAAAGAGAACAGAAAGAAATTCGATCTAGAGTTATTAAAAAGGCACAAAACAGTCTACGATATCAAGTTTATCGACATCTCAAGTCTTGCAGCAGACAGTACAGAATTTAACTGCATAACTGCTGGTGGGAAAAAGATTAAGGTATAAAGAATGCTTAGAAAATTTTCCTGCATTGAAGAATGTTCTGATTGCTGTATTTATCGTGAATACTATCCTGGTATTGAATATGGAAAGATAGGAGTTTTGCTACTACCGTATGAGAAACAAAAAATCGAGAAGTATGCAAAGGAGTTGGGACTGGAAATAATAATTTTACCACGAGTAGGAATTGGCAGAAATGCGAGCGGAGCTGGCCCCGAAACTGTCATTGCATATCAGCTAATGGGAAAGCGTTCGGATGGTGATGTATGCCCATTTTTGGAAATGGAAGGCACAGAAAGATCCCCACATGGCGGTTTTAAGTGCAATATATATGATAAAAAACCAGTTGCATGCAGTGCATATCCAGTTAATACAGAGGACAGGGAAATAGTGACGCTTGACAGGAAATGCAAGTTTTGCCGAGTTAACAATAAGGATGAAGATCTAACTGGCCGCATGCAGTTAAACAAGCATAATTTGGAAAAGGAGATTCACGCTCTGAGGAAAATCCAAAAGTCTACGCATGTAGACACTTTTGTTGAAATTTGGAGATATGCCACTGGGATTGGAGAAAAAGAAAAGCACGAGCGCTTCTATCCACAAGGTTGGGTCCTCCAGGAGGGAACATGATATGAATTGCAATAGTTTTTCTTTTTTACAGAAAGCTCAATGTCCTTTTTATCATTCCAAAAATTAAATCATCAGAGAATAATGGATATATTTATGCAGATAGATGAGATTGGCAGGACGTAGGCAAAAAGAGGGCAAACACATAAATTTAATTGGCTAGACTTCGTGGGTCAATGAAAAATAAAGAGATTAGCCACTCTATGATATCTACAATAGCTATCTCGACGATCCTCATAGCTTCCTTCATGCTATCTGGATTTCAATTTTCCCACCCGGCGTTGGCCATTCACGAAGGAAATGCGACAACTGCAGGTACTCAAAACCAACTTCCTGGCGGAAATAATACCACGACAACA
>JALZES010000092.1 GCA_030861915.1 Thermoproteota archaeon | reverse complement strand
TGCCCAACTGACCAGGTGGGTCTACAGGACCCCATACCTTTATTCCTTGGAAGGTTCCTGCAGACTGTCTCTTTGTTTTAAATGAAGGATCAATAGGACCATCAACCTTTGAATAATCAGTTCCACTTCCTGTCAGGGATATAGTTGTGTTGCCAACGGATGGATTAGGGCCGCTCGCCGGGGAAGAGTACGATCCGGCACCAGCAGTCAATTCATGACTCTGGGTGGACTGGTCAACTTGGGCGACAGACGAAGAGACTTTATCCTGTTGTGTCAGCCTGGGGGCTGGTTGAGTTTTTACCCCCTTGGGCGAGGTCGCTTTCACAGAAGAATCTGCCAAAATCTTCGCTCTCTTCACAACGCAGAGCTGATTATGAACATCCCTCATGCTTTGCAAAGTGAGAGGATTACTGTGACTCAAGAGAGACCCACAATCGGCACAAATGTATTCAGTGGGTAAAGACACCATTCTTATTCAAAGTCAACCATTTATCAATATTTGGATTTCCATAAAGGTGAACTGAGCCCTGCGATAATTTGAACAGACTATGTAGTAACTATATGCCTGTCGGGGGATCAAAAGAAGAATTTCAAAACACCTGTAATCACAACGAAGTGTTGGTCCTGATCTATAATAATCTTAAGTGGCGTGTCACTTTATCTATTAGTTCCTCTGGTCCCGGGCCAATTCCTATGCAAGTAACTGTTCCGGATGGGATTTGGGTGAGTCCACTATCTTGAACACTGGCTGCAGGGAGACCCATGGTCTGGGCGCGGCATTCTAGGCGAACGAGTTCGGCAAGGTTCTCTACCCGTAAGACAACTTTTGCCTGTCCAGTCAAGAACCAGAGTTTCAGCCAATCCTGTCTGGTAAGCCGCGCTCTCTCCACTGCCAATACTGCCGCATGAGCAACCTGGGCAGCCAACTTTCCTCTTCCCATTGTAATATCTTTTCTAACAACAATGACCTGCTTTAGTTCCACTCAAACCTCTGGCAATCATTTATTAACCTAATAAAAAGGATCCGTAATCATCCTATGGAACAAGCCTATGATGTCATTATTGCTGGTGGCAGCGTTTCCGGGCTATTTGCTGCCAGAGAAATTGCTTCTCGAGGACATTCAGTTCTTGTTTTAGAGGAAGATTCGGAAATAGGAACTCCCGAACATTGTGGGGGGTTGGTCAGCATCGATGCCATGAGGAATCTTGGGGTGGTCCCGAGAAGTAGTACAATTCAAAATCAAGTCAGGGCTGCAAAAATTTGCTCGCCTTCTAAAAATTTTCAGCTAAACACGGCAGGGCAGAGAGTCGTAGTCATAGAAAGACGCGAATTCGACAAGCAGGTTGCTTTTCAATCGACACGAGCAGGGGCTAATATAAGAACAAAGTGTTCCCTTTTGGGTACAAAATATACAGCAGACTCTCAAGACGAATGTTTTCGATTAGTGACTTCCGACGGTACGCTTCAGTGCCAGTACTTAGTAGATGCGCGAGGGATCGCCTCATTGGTGCAAAATGACCGGTCTGGCATTCTTGTTGCAGCTCAATACGAAGTATGTGCACCATGGATACAAAAGGACACAGTAATAGTGGAATTCGACAGCATAAAGTATCCTGGTTTTTTTGCGTGGATCATCCCGATAGGAGAGGGGAGAGGAAAGGTCGGAGTAGCAGGTAGAAATATCAATGCCGCGCGCTCCATTGCGTCATACCTGGCTAGCAGGGGAAACCAATATTCTGTAATTCGGAAAATATTCGCTCCAATCTGGGTGAAAGGACCGATTGACGAATTTGTTAATGGAAGAACCATAACCGTCGGAGACGCGGCAGGACAAACCAAACCCACAACAGCAGGAGGCATTTATACGTGTGGGCTGGCAGGAATCTATGCTGGGAGGGCCATTTCTGAAGCTATAGAAGGCAAAGACGACGGTTACCTATCTGACTACCCTAAAAATTGGATCAGACTATTCGGGAAAGAATTCCGAAACATGGCACTATTTAGAAAGGTTCTTGAACGTCTAGACAACAACTCTCTGGATATGATTTTTTCTAATATTACCCCAGGAGATATGGACAGAGTTTCGGAGAACGGAGACTTTGATTTTCATGCAATATCTGTAAGAAAACTTCTAGGGGTCGCCGGTTTAAAAATTTTCAGGACGCTCTTAGATAACGAGGCTAGGAGGTTATTGCAGTAAGCAAGGTATAAATTCCTATGGCTAGTCAAGACTTGTCTATGTCAAAACCTCTGGTTCTGCCGGTTTGTACCTCATGTGGAAGGGCTGTTATGCCTAATGATCAATGCGTCAAATTTTACTGTCCTAGTTGCGGCTACGTAATTATATGGCGCTGCGAGAGCTGCAGAGATTTTTCCAGGCAGTACAAGTGCGTCGGATGCGGGTTTGAGGGTCCATAACATGGCGCGTCTTGTTGCCAGAATAAAGATGCTACCCGCAGAGGCAGAGTCGGATGTGGAAAATATCGTTACAACATTAAGGCAGAATCCGCCAAATGGAATAGTGATGAAACAATCTGCTAAAGAACCAATTGCCTTTGGATTAAATGCAGTAGTCGCAGACTTTCTTATAGATGATGCTGAAGGAGAAATGGATAGACTAGAGCATTCAATCAAAGGCATTCCGGGCGTTGGGGAAGTCGAGGTGATTTTCGTCAGCAGACAGTCTGTGAGCATAAAGTGATTAGGAAAATGACGACCTAGATCTAGTATGAGTGATAGCATCATTGAAAAAATCTCGTCTTAGCAGTGGCGAGGCCCACCCCAAGATCAAGTTACGTGTGGCAGAGGCGAAGTATCGCGACGTGGGCAAAAGGCGAGCACGTATCGATGCACTATCAATGAACAAACTGGCTATTAAACCAGGCGAAGTAGTAGAGTTGATAGGGAAGCGGAGCACTCCTGTAACAGTGTGGCCTGCTGAAGCGCAGGAGAACGGACGGGAGATAATCCGAATCGATGGTCAAACCCGTAAGAATGTTGGGGTAGGGCTCAATGACCTGCTAACCGTGCGCAAGATCCGTTCGAAGGCAGCAAAATCGGTTTTCCTAGCGCCGCTCAGTCCCAACACAATCAGCGTTGACACCCAATTCCGCGACTTTGTAAGAAATAGACTCAGAGGTTTTCCGATTAATGAGGGAGATGAAATATCAGTCGGGGTTCTGGGTAATTCCATAGATTTTGTTATAAAGAAAATAATTCCTCGAACGATTTCCAAAATTGAGAGGTCTACCAAGGTTAATATTGTTGCGGCTGCAAGTGTCGACAAGAAGCCTAGGGTCACCTATGACGAAATTGGGGGGCTGAAGGAACAAATCGATAGGCTTAGAGAGATCGTTGAGCTGCCGCTGCGGCATCCCGAGGTATTTGCTAAGCTAGGAATAGAGCCCCATAGCGGGATACTCATGTACGGATCCCCGGGCTGCGGAAAGACATTGATCGCAAAAGCCTTAGCCTCAGAGTCAGCTGCCAACTTTTATATCATAAATGGTCCTGAGATTGTAAACAAATATTATGGAGAAACAGAAGCTCGTCTGAGAGACATTTTCAAGGAAGCAAAGGAAACAGCACCAAGTATTATCTTTATAGATGAAATCGATGCCATAGCACCAAAGAGAGAAGAGGCATTTGGGGACGTGGAGAAAAGAGTTGTTGCTCAGCTGCTGGCTCTAATGGATGGAATGTCAGACCGTGGCAATGTAATCGTGTTAGGAGCGACGAATAGACCTGAAAGTATTGATCCTGCTTTGAGAAGACCGGGTCGGTTCGATAGAGAGATTGAGATTGGAGTTCCTAACGCTCAAGGACGATTCGAGATACTAGGTATTCACACAAGAGGCATGCCCTTAGCTCAAGACACCGATCTCCAGGAGTTGGCCTCGGAACTAAATGGTTATACTGGAGCCGACATCAAAGCTTTGTGTAGGGAAGCAGCCATGAAGGCACTAAAGCGCTATATTCCAGAGATCGACTCCGGAAGCGGCGAAGTGCCGCCTGACACGCTGAGACTTATGGATATCAGAAGCAAGGACTTTAGAGAAGGAATGAAGGAAATTATTCCTACTGCTATGAGAGAGTTTTACGTAGAGGTATCACGAATAAAATGGGAAGACGTAGGGGGGCTGTACAACGCCAAGAGGGTATTGCACGATAATTTGATAATGTCTATCAAAGAGCCTGATAGTTTTTCCAGAATGGGAGTGAGGGCCCCACGAGGTGCCCTATTATTTGGGCCTCCGGGTTGCGGAAAAACATTGATCGCCAAATCGCTTGCAACGATAAGCTCTGCTAATATAATAGTTGTCCGCGGTCCAGAAGTACTCTCGAAGTGGGTGGGGGAGTCTGAGAAAGCGATAAGGGAAATATTCCGGAAGGCAAAATCATCATCTCCATGCGTAATAGTTTTTGATGAACTGGACTCCCTGGCCCGCCCAAGAGGACAAGACGACATTTCTGGAAATGAAAGAGTGCTTTCACAACTGCTGACAGAGATGGACGACTCAGGTAGTTCTGGCGTTATTATTATCGGCATTACCAGCAGACCAGATTTGATAGATACATCTCTCATCCGGCCTGGAAGGCTTGATCTCATAGTTTATGTTGAACCTCCGGATGAAAAGGCAAGGTATGAAATCGTCGGAAAATTAACATCAGGTATGCCACTTTCAGATGATGTCAACCTAGCAGGAATTGCCACCAGAACCAAAGGTTTTAGTGGCGCAGACCTGGTAGCCCTTTGTAGAGAGGCTGCCATCAATGCGATACGTAACGAAGAACAGCTCGTCAATAACCTTGATTTCGACAAGAGTCTACAGTTCGTAAAACCGTCTATCACAAAAGACGTCGAGGATTGGTACGAGTCGATCAGGAGAAATCTTACTTATGCCATCCCAAAACCTATGGATAAGGCCTTTTACAGCTGATCCTGAGGCATACCAATAAATACAGGATGCTTGTCATGTGTTAAGGTATGCGCAGTATGCTGCAATGTGGTTGTGTTTCTGCGACAGCATTCTGAATGATGGCAACATGAAATATCCTGTACGAAATTTTGTCTATGAAAAGATCCAGGAATCTGAAAACCTCACCGACTCAGAACTACTCAATAGCTTAGCAAAGGCAGGAGTCAACCTCAGCGAGGCTAACCTTGCGAAAACGTTGATTGATTTGGAAATATACGGGTTGATAAGGGTTTTTTGGATCTCCAAGGAAAAGAAAAGGATAGAACTTCGTCCCAACACGATGGGTTGATATCATGACGATAGAGGCTCATACTCTGTAGTAAAAAAGTGCATCGAGCGCTAAAGCAACAAAAACTATTACAAGATAAGGAGCCGTCACCTTGTATGCCTTCCAAGCAAAGGCCGGTGTTGGCTTTTTTGTGAGCATGTAATGGTAGACGAGCATGGCCGAACCAGCGACTCCAGCTGTTACGGTATACACCATGCCTAGTCCAAAGAAATACAATGCTAGCGAATACGGGAGAAGAATCATCGTGTTTAGAAAAATGTATCCCGCCGTTTTTTCATTGCCGATCAGGACAGGAAGCATTGGAA
>JALZES010000074.1 GCA_030861915.1 Thermoproteota archaeon | reverse complement strand
GTACAGGCCTCTGTTCAACATAGAGTTGAAGGATCAGCAGCGATACACCTACCTCAAAATAACCCAGGAGCCATTCCCTAGGTTATTAGTGGCAAGAAGAAATCGAAGAGGAGAGTTTAGCGGTCCGAAAGGGCAGATATATGGTCCTTTCGTAAAGGTAAGTTCAAAATTTTTGACGGTAGGACTACTCAGAAAACTCTTCAAAATAAGAATTTGTAACAGGCTTCCAAAAATGCCTTGTTTGCAATATTTCATAAAGAACTGTGATGCCCCTTGTATAAAGAACGTGACTGAATCACAATATCTCGAAAATATTGTCTTGCTTCAGGATATACTGGATGGAAAAAACAGTGTAGAAAAATTCGTGACACAAATGGAGGAAGACATGAAGAAAGCTGCAGAGTTGCAACAGTATGAAAAGGCTAAGGAGATCCGCGATACGCTGAGACGATTAGATAATTTGAGGGTCAAGCAAAACATGGAAAGGGTTAGTCGTAACAATTCTTCTGTAGAGGAATACGTTGGAATCATCAGGGACGAAGCTAAGGGGAATGCCCATTTGATTGCTCTAACACGCAAACACGGGGTAATCATGGATAGGAGAAAATTTGATTTTGAATTGGTTGGTGATAATTCTCTCGGAACTTTTTTGACACAGTACTACTCCTCGATGCCTGTAATACCTAAATATATCTACGTAAACGAGTTACCAGAAGCAAAAGATGTAATAGAGACATCCCTTGAGAGACTGTCCGGACATGAGGTAAGAATTATCAGAATATCAGAAAGCTTCCACAATAAGGAAAAAAAGGACCTCATGAATTTGGTACTTCGAAATTTAAATCTTATACGCGATGGGAAAAACCCTTCACCATTATTAGATCTTAAGCGAGAGCTCGGGCTTAGAACTATCCCGTCGGTTATAGATTGCTTCGACATATCTAACTTCGGAACGGCGTTTGCTGTAGGATCACGCGCTAGGTTCGTCAACGGTAAGCCCACTAAGGAAGGATACCGGAGATTTAAAATCAAGTCAACCTCTGGTCAAAACGATTTTGCCATGATATCTGAAATAGTGAGCCGCAGCTACTCTTCGGTGTCAGGCAAAGACAGTTTGCCTGACCTAATAGTAATAGACGGCGGGACTGGCCAGCTGAGATCTGCTCTGTCTGCAATTAGTAAGCTTGGATTGGACATCAGATGTGTCTCCTTGGCTAAAGAAAAAGAAGAGGTTTACACGCATCTTCTAAAAAAGTCCATCCGTCTCCCAGCCACGAGCAGCGCACTTATGTTATTGCGACACATACGAGATGAGGCCCACCGCTTTGGTCTGCAATATAACATTAAATTGAGGGCTCTTAAATAGGAATGTCTTCATTCAGATTCAATTGATTCTCTATGATGGGATTGATTTTGAGTGGACTTGCCTTCTAGGGCCAGTGCCTTGTAGTGCCTTCTGGTTTTCTTATTCATATGCCCCCGTTGACGGATCTCTCCTGCAAGATTTAACATGTCATTTTCTAAATCGGATAGAAGAGACTTGTTATAAATAGCGGACGCAGGGTGAACGGTTAGGAAAAACCTCTTGCCGTCTTTTTCTACTATCTTGCCCCTGTCCGCAATTATCGATTTGCCACCTAGCAGTGAACGGTAAGCAGTGCTCCCAAGAATACATATTATCTTTGGTGATACGACCGATATTTGTCTCTCTAGGTAGGGCATGCATGCTAAGCGTTCCTCAATCTTAGGACGCCTGTTGTACGGAGGACGGCACTTTACTACGTTGGTAATGAAAACCTCCGATCTTTCTATTCCAGCCTTGGATAATGCGGCGTCCAAAATCCTTCCGGCGCAACCAATAAATGGTTTTCCCAATGAGTCCTCCCGCCGCCCCGGTGCTTCTCCGATAAACATTATTTCAGCAGACTTCGGGCCTTCGCCTGCAACAGCATTTTTCCTCGTTTGGGAAAGTGCACATAATGAACATTTTCTCACTTCAAATGAGAGTCCTTCCAGTACATCCTTGCGAGACGAAAGATCCATTCGTTTATGTCCATATCATATGCGATCGCTTCCCTGTAAAG
>JALZES010000006.1 GCA_030861915.1 Thermoproteota archaeon | reverse complement strand
AACGTAAGGAGCATACTGTCAGAAGATAGTGCGTGTATTGATGTAGGAAAATATGAAAAGGAACAATCACTCTTAATTATTGATTCTCTGAAAAGTTATTTTGGTTCACAAGAGGGCTTGATGCCCTTTGTAAAAAAAATAGTAGAATTTGCAAAGGGCTCAGGTAGAAGTGGTGTATCAGTAATAGGAGATATGGGCCCATTTTTTTACTACGGTAAAAATGACGGTCTCTTGCATTACGAAACAACAACATTACCTATCAGGTTTGAAGGTATTAATTTGAAAGGGATTTGTGTATACCATAAACAAGATTTCAATAAAAAACTTTCTGAGGAAGAAAAGTTAATGCTTCTGGAACATCACGGCGGAACCCTATATTTATCTCCATTTTTCGATAGAGCTTCTAACCTAGATTTGAAATTACAAAACCGAAACTAGTAACATCTCATCCTTCAAATGGATTAGTACAACTTCCTTTAGACTGTGGACGTGGGTCAATCGGAATGTGCACCAAAATTTACTCATTTTGTCCACCCAAAATCATGTCAATTTACCTATCGCTATTATCCTCGCAGACCCATACAGTTATCGGGTTCGGTGGGATGCAATACACTACTGTATGTAATCCGCATTTGGCAGGCTCGATGGGATTTGTTTGAAAATTCAATGATATCCTGACCTATAGCGCTTGGGTGATTCCTGCACAGAAGATTTCGCTCTCAGCCAAGAAAAAAAATTTATGCATGTCAGTATATGTATATATATTGACGAAGACACAGTTAACACTTTATTCTCTCATAGTAATCGTGATAGTATTTGCTGGACTGGTCATATACCTTAGTACTCGTCCTCCGGCAGCCGGTTGTAAACAGTCCCTTGAGGTGAGCACTGAGGGCAAATTTACTTTCGCACAAGAATGTATAGATGAAATCAGCAACGCAGCCAAAGAGGCCACGTTAAAAACAGGAGCTACTGAAGAAGTGGCTAATACAGCCTCCGAAGCAGCGGCTGAAGCCGCTCGAAATACATTTGAAAGCGGAACCTCACCCAGTGTAATAGCTCAAGTGATAGTTAATAATACTTTTAGAGTAGTTGCTGAGGAAGCAGCGGCGCAAGGAGAAAATATGACCGAGGCTACAAAAGCAGCAACTGCAGCTGGAGCTGCGGCGGCGATTGCTTACCTGGGTGCTCCCTCACCCGATGCTGCAGAATTTGCTGCCTCAGTTTCAAATGCATCATTCTGAGACCACAGGATAATGTTAACGAACACGAGCCAATGCAATTATTTATTTAGCACAGTGTACGTAGTCCACATCCTTAGGCGGGTTCGGTGGGATTCGGACCCACGACATTCTAACCCCGTTTAAAGACTGGTTAAGAGCCAGACGCTCTGCCTGGCTGAGCTACGAACCCTCAGAAACCATCCATCAGTTAGAGATATTTAAATCTAAACATGTCTATGTAACTAATCTCACTTCACTGTATCTTTCCGATAAAGGACTGAGACTCAGATTCATAGTTTGAGTCCATAGAAGGACTGATAAGAACTGAGACCAAAGTCATTCATTCAAGATATATCGACGGAGAATCACTCATTAGCTGACATACAGAAAGCATTACGGAAAAAGCATTTTTAATAGATCATCAGTCAATATTGTATCAAATGTAACTATTTTTCTTCTATCTACTATTTATACAATAGAAGATACGATTGCTATATTCAGGCCGTATTGCTGCCTTTATGAAAATATGAAAATGGCGGTTTGATATTTGATATTTGATATTTACGGGGTATACCATGTATATCAGATTAGCATATTTCTTGAGACTTAATTTAAATGAATATGGACAATATATCACAACTATAAGTCCAATTGCCTTAACGAATTAAGCTCGGAAGTAAGCAAGTTAAAAAGTAAGGGCAAGAGACGTATGGATGGGTGTATTTTGCTAGTGGGAAGCCTCTGCTACTTGCGTTTGAGTATTAGCTCGATTATCTTTTCCCGCTGTTTGTATTAGTTTTTCTTGTTCTTGAATTATTTTAACAATTGCGTCAGAAACAGAACAGTTGAGCCTTTCCTTTTCTTTTAAAATGTGTCTATAGGCATCTAATGTAATATATACCGGAATTGATCCTGTTCCTTCAAGTAAGGCTTTCACTCTATACAAACCATTCTCCATTCCTCTTTCGGCTATTTTCTTTAATTTAACCTTGTCAATTAAACCTCCAAGAAGTCCCAATGGCATATCATAGTCGACCTTTAGGCTAGTTTGCGTACTTTTTTTGCCTTTTTCCTCGAATTCCACTACGATTTGCCAGTGTTTGAAGGGTCCCCTAATCATCTTTGCAACAATCTTACGATATGGAATATAATCAATTGTCTCGCAATCCCATTCCAATTTTTTACCATCAAAATTACCACTTATCCTAAAAATTGTACCAACTCCAAAACCATTTTTAACCTCTATCGGAATAACATTTAGAGCCATATTTTCTGGAAATTGATCTGCCATGTGCTCGGGTCTAGCAAAATAGGTAAATACTTCGCTGACGGGAGCATTAATTTGCATGGTCTTGCTGATATTAGTCATGATTGATTTCTTGAGAAAAAGAAGAAGGTAGACAGAATTTAAAGGTTTCTTAAAATGAAAACTCTTGCGATTTCCAGGTTATCTATTTTGTTTGTATTTATCAATCATAAACAAAAAAGTTTTCGTGAATGGTTAAACTAGCGCGTACCAGGTCTCTGTCTGCATGCTTATGCTAAAGGGTTCCCATTTACTATTTCTTCTAGGCATTTTATTATATCTTGTTTTGTAATAGGTATTGGATTATTGTCTAAATGTCCTCTATCAGGTATGATCACCTCGGCTGCTTGGTCCAGAGATTGATTTAGCTTCAGAGGCTCGAACTTTAGTTTCTGACAGATTCTTTTGAACCTCTCGTAATATGCTGACTTGTTATATTTATGGGCCACAGTAGTACATGAAGATAAAGAGTATCCATGAGGAACACCCTCATTTGAAAATACATAGGAAAGGGCGTGTCCTAGTGTCGTTGACGAGTTTCCAAATCCTATACCTGATAACATAGCTCCATAGGGAAGAAGATTTGGCTTGTCATTTACTATCGCATCTTCTAAAATATCGAAAGCCTCCTTACAAAATAATCTTGTAAGTGGATTGCCTAGCTTACTATCGTATCCTTCCGAAGCCTGTGCTGCCGCATCGCATGCAGAGTTTCTCATAATATTAAATGGAGTTCCTGGAAGAAAGTATGGATCAACAATTGCAGCATCAGCAAGGAAGGCCTCATCTTGCAACAGCTTTTTTTTGTGTTCAAAACTTATGACGGCATATGTCGTCATTTCTGCACCTGTTCCAAAGGTAGTCGGAATAAGGATTTTCGGGATACCTGTCAATTTCCCAAGATATTTGCATACATCCATTGAACTTCCTCCTCCAAGTCCTATGAAGGCGGAAATATTTTTGCCCTCAAATGATTTCTTGACAGCTTCAACAGTTTCAATTGCAGGGTCAGGAGTAACTTTATCATAGATCTCATAATTTTTTACACCCATGTAATCTAGCCATTTGCTATAAATATCGGGTGTTGTTGTCGTTATGACCAAAGAATTATGTGGATATTCAAACTCTCTGGCGGCATTTTCGCCAAATGCTATCTTCCTTGGCATCAAAACCTTCCACATATAAAAAGAGGTATTTAGACAGGGGTATTATATTTTACTAAATTTCATAACTTACCAAATCTCACAACCTACTTGGGGGCCGGCGGTAATAGTATCTAGATATGTCATGAATTAAACAACATGCTTTTCTTCTATCGGCTAATGCTACCTGTCATTAATCATTTTTGCGCCAGTATCCCCTTTTTGTCCTCTATCTTCTAACTTTCCTTCTCGTGTTAACGTCGTCTTCTTAGAGGTGTAGGACAATAATCCATAGGAATAAAGAACAACTATCAAAACCATTGAGAACAGTATGAGTCCAAGTCCAAGATGGGCAGTCACCAAAACTGCATGCAGTCGCTCCACTATCACAAAAGCCCCAAGCGTAATTTGGCCCAAGACTGCAAAGCCAGCAATTATGGAAGCAATTTTCATTCCTTTTGGAGAAGCCTTTGATTTTAGAGTAAATACCATTGTAGCAAGCACAAGCAGTCCGGTAGTCGCAGCAATTGATCTATGAAAATATTCGATAAGGAATTCATTCATCGGCACTAGGCCGGCAGGACATAGTGGCCAGTCAGGGCACGTGAGACCTACTCCTGATGCACTTACATAACCACCTATTGAGATCAAGATAAAAAGAGCAAAAAGAGTCGATATAGAAAGTGCTTTGAGGAGAGTCATCCCATACTAAATCCGTATATTATACCATACATTGCTACGATACTGTCATTGTTTTTTCACGTTTATTATTGTACTGTCAAAGTCCCTGTCATATAAGGATGCACTGAGCAGAAATATGCATACTCACCTGGATTCAAATCAGCAGTTACAATTTCACCAGAATCTCCTGCATTAATTATGCTTGTATCAAA
>JALZES010000024.1 GCA_030861915.1 Thermoproteota archaeon | reverse complement strand
GTATGACTAACAGCATCTTTCTTGCAATTCCTTAGCATTTCAAAAACTATGTCAGTCCCTACAACATGTTCGAAATTTTCACATAATGCATGCGTAATAATTCCCGATCCAGCTCCAATATCTAACGCAAAATTTCCACTGTAATCTTTCAAGCAATTGGCTAAGAGAACAGAATCGTCGGAGGGTAAATACAACTACGATGATATTGTTTTCATAAGGGCCCATAGATAAATGATCTTTGTCATGATCTGTAATAACAAATCATTTTTTGGTTAGGATTACTATTCGCCGGGGTTAATGACACTTTTACCTAACTATTTTCTTTTTTTTTATATATTGACACTTTTTCACTGACTTATCATTTTTTGGTTATTGATTGAGCTAGGATCACCAACTCCTCTGGAGCCAGCTGGTCAATTCTTTTGTCATTCCAATTGTGATAACAAAATTCTTTTCTTCCAAGAGCTTTTAGTACCGAGGCGGCCTTTTTGTTTCTACGTGAGAAAATATAATTTATGTTATTGAGGGTCTGCATGATTAAATGATTCTCTCCTTTGGGCGTCAATCTGACCACCTGCGATTTAACTCGAGGTTGAGGTGTAAATGATGTTCTGTTTACTTCAAAGAGATTCTCTATTTTAAAACAATATTGCCCTATGACAGATATAGAACGATAATTGGCTTCTCCTGCTCTTGCTTGTAATTTGTCAACAAATTCTCTTTGGAGCATGATTATTGCCCTGTTGAACTTCTTTAGTGCTAACCACTCAATGGCATCCTTACTCCTAGAATATGGCAAATTCGATACAAATACATCAAACTCAAAACTGCTGCTCTTAAAAATATCTGAGTGCATCAGCAATAGATTAGAAAAGCCAGAAAGGTAATTCAATGCTCGTAAATATAAAGCCATATCTGTCTCAAAAGATATTACTCTCTTTGCGTACTTACAAAGTTCTTGAGTTAGTATACCCTCACCGGTACCCACTTCGCATACTACTTCCTCTCGGCTTATTTGAGATGACTCGATAATTTCTCTTAGAACTCTTTTATCAGCCAAATAATGTTGGCCAAAAGCGCGTGTTTTGGACCATCTCATTCGTACGTCTTATGTTTCATTTTCTAACAAACAAATTCATTCTTGCTTGCCCGGCTATTTCCTCTACGATGCGTTTTACTATTAACTTGGATGGATCCCTGAGCCCTACTCTGGCTTGAAGATCCGCAAAAGAATCAAACTTTCTCTTCTCACGTTCCTTTATTATTGTCAGCATGTAGGTTTTACCGATGCCAGGAATTAGTTCCAACGCATGGATTCTCGGTGTTACTGGCTGCGCATTATTAATATGATCTACAAATCTTTTTTGGTTCTGCAGTACTATTTTTTCAACAATGGTTGGAAGGTCGTTTTTTGCAGATTGTGATATATCCTCATATTCAAGTCTTCCTAAAACGCTGATGACCTTATCACGGCCTTCTCGTCCAATATATACGCGCTCCCCCACTTCAAAATTCATATTCTGGACGCCAAGTAATTCAAGTAAAGTTAAATGTTCTTCCCCGATACCCTGGACAATCAGCCCTTCTCTTCCTCTGACCGTACTTGATTTGCCTCTTTGAGTGTAATCTAATACATACGCATATTCTTCGTATTTCCTGGGAGGTTGTTGCATATCGGGGGAATAGTTGGAAGAAGCAGTGTTGAAACCGGTACCCCTACCACGGTAGCTAGAATATGAGGGTGGTGCTGACAATACCAGTCTTCCTGCATTAATATACTAATTATCTTTTTATTTAACTTTCATTAGGGAGTTTCAGGATATTCAGCATCTTTTCTAGAGTCTCTGTCAATATTAGCTTTTTCCAGCCATATGTAAATGCTCTGAGTTCTTCAATAGACGTAGGCATTATATTTATAATCTCTATCGCTTCTTCTGGTTTTAGTTCACACTCTTCTACGAGACGCTTTACCATTTTCTCAGCAAGCTCTGAGTCTGTCTTTGCAAATTTTCGAACATAATCGTAGGTCCACCTCTGGATTTGGTCCATCTCATCAGGCTTTATCGCCTCCAGCACCTTCTTAACCTGTGGAAGTGTGATAACTTCTTTTTTTATTATATCGGTCAATTCTTAGCCTCTTCTCCTGCCTCGATATCTTTCACGGTTCCTTGAGCAAGTGGCTTAACGTGATCAAATTTTACTTGCAGGATCTTTTGTTTTTCTCCCATCATCACAGATATCTTTAGAATTCTCCTGCCTACTTCTTTCACAACACCCATCCTGCCTTGAAATCTTCTGTGTGGGGTGGTTGTATGTTCTCTGGAATCAATATCAATTACAACTTTATCGCCTACGTGATAATCCACAAGCAGGTAGGATATTCCTCTGAGCACATTTCTTTTTGTCAGAACTGTTCGTGATTTTCTTCTTGTCCCATGGGAACTAGGCATAAAGAAGTGACTATTTTAGCCTTAATTTAATATTATCTGCATCGGCGGCTTGCCAATATGTTATAATTCTATCGTTAGACTGGATCTTCGACTCCACTTTCAGCTAAGGTAAAAAGCACTTCCCTTTCGGGGTGATAAGGACTGTCAACCATCCTGGCTATCCTATTTTTACCAGATCGTTTGAGATAGACTCTGTATGTGCTTGTATGTGCTACCACATGCCCTCCAATGGGCCTTAAAGCATCTCCAAAGATCGAATCAGGAGAGGACTGAATCTGATTGGTTGCCACAACAGCAACACCATAGGTCTCGGATATTCTGAGTAGCAAATGCATGAACTTGTTTAGCTTCTGTTGTCTTTCCGATAAAGTTGCTCGTCCCAGGAATTCTGCTCTGTAATGGGCAACGGCAGAATCTACTATAACTAATTTAATGCCATTTGCGTCAATTACGGGCCCCGTTTGTTCAATTATTAGTTCTTGATGTGCGCTATTGTATGCCTTGGCCACTAGGATATTGTCAAGTATTCCGTCCGGATCCAAATTCCTTGCCTGCGCTATCGATACTATTCTTTCAGGCCGAAAAGTATTTTCTGTATCAATGTATAGCGCCCCAGACTTCAGGCCCCCCTGTGGTTTGTCTAGGTTGACGACTACACAGAGAGTATGACAAATTTGGGTTTTACCTGTACCGTACTCACCATAAATTTCAGTAATTGCTCTTGTCTCTATTCCTCCTCCAAAAAGATCATCAAGATTCTTGGAGCCAGTAGATATGCGCTCTTCATTTTTTCTTTTTTCATAAAGAGTAGTTGCTTTGGTAAAGCTCTTCTCAATAATTCCAATCTCTTCCAGCTTCGATCTTGCCTTGTTGCACAAATGAACTGACTTATCCATTTGCATGCCTGTCGCCTCAGAGACGTCGACAGGTCCTCTTACTATCAGATCTTTTATTGATTTGAATCCTGCTTTTTCAAGATAGCCTTTCGTAGTAGGCCCAATATCTTCAAGAGAATCCAGCGTCAGTTCGCTACTTTCTGAGTAATTGTGTCTCTCCCCAGGCGCATCGTCGTCAGCTTCTTCCAATAATAATATCCACATATCATGGCTAATAATTAGCTTTTAGCCTTAATGCCACATTCTGTGATTGCAGTATCTTGAATTGGAGACACTTTGTCTGACTAGCAGACAAAGACTTGCATATTTTAGAGCGCTTGGTTTCTCATTCTCCATGAATTACCATTTTGTCATGAGCACAGTGCGTTATTCTTATTTTGTTTAGCTTAGGATTAGTGATAGAAATTGATTCTCCAATAGCGCTCTCCCTTTGTGTGCCTGTAACAAATAAATAATGAAAATCATGTCTTTTAGTTATCTCATTTTGGGTGTCATTAATGATAATTGACTTGAACCTTTACCATAAAAAGGCAGTGATCATAGGCGGGGGACTCGAAGGTGGTAGAAAGGTTCGTGGATTATTAGGTCAGAATTGTTATATCACTGTGATAAGTGACCATTTTGATACGTACCTGTCTGACCTAGCGAGTAAAGGCCAAATAGAAATTATAAAAGCAAAGGTGGATGACATCGCCATACTAGATGACTATAATGGCAGTCTATTTCTATTGCTTGCGTGCACAGATGACAGATTTCTTAACAGAAAGCTCGTTGAGAAAGGTCGTTCCATGGGCGCATTCGTATATTCCGTTGACGACCCTTCGCACAGCGATTTCTCCTACGCATCTATAATTAATATAGAAGGAGTGATGCAAGTTGCTATATCTACTTCTGGAAAGAGCCCTATCATGGCTCGCCAGGTTAGGATTAAAGCAGAGAGGGTGTTGAAGAGGGTAATAAAAAAAACAGATATCGAGAATACGCGGTTGCAGGAGTTTGCACGAAATGCCGCAAAATCAAAAATAAACTCGGTAGAAGACCGAAAAAAGTTTCTCTATTCATTAATCAATGATAAATACATCCAAAACCTTATCAGGGATGACCGAATTGAGGATGCAAAAAGTTCAACAATCGAGCTACTAGAAAAATGGGGAGAACAGAGTACTTGACACAATATGCCGCTTCTGCCATTGCCGATAGTATACACATAGTCAATGCAAAAGTGACCTACAGAAATGCACCAATCCATCTACTAGAAAAATTTGCGTTCTCCGATATTAATCGCGCTTACAATACTTTTATGGACAAATCTGGACTAAAGGAATGTATCATTTTACAGACTTGTAACAGAGTAGAAGTTTTTGGTGCGTCTAGAACTCCAAGCCCGAACAAATTAGTTCAGGCGTGGGCTTCTGCAGTCAATCTGGAGGAGAGTGAATTTGAGAATGTCGTTGAGACTGGCAGTGATAAAGAGGTAGTGTTGCATCTTTTGAAACTTGCGGCCGGCTTAGACTCATTAGTTATAGGCGAAGATCAAATACTTGGCCAGGTGAAAAGGGCGTTTGAATTTTCGCGTACTAAACGGTACATTGGCCCTCATCTCTCAATCCTATTTGAAAGAGCTATCAAGGTAGGGAGCAGGGTAAGAGCAGATACAGCATTAAACAAAGGAAGTGTCTCAATCGGATCCATGGCAGTAAACCTAGCCAGCGAATACTTTGATGATCTGAAAACAAAGAGAATTCTGCTTATAGGATCGGGAGAAGGTGCCAGTCTTATAGCTAAATCTCTTAGATTACGGAACATTGATTTTATGGTTACAAGCAGAACCTTTGAAAGAGCTAAATCATTCGCAGATGCCATGTCAGGAAAACCAATTCCATTTGAAGAGGCCCTTAAAAAGTTCCATTCAGTTGATTTAATGTTTCTATCTACTATCGCCCCCTACTATCTGGTCACATATGAGAGAATACATAAGGCTATGAAAAGACGAAAAAAAGCTCTTATGATATTTGATCTCTCCAATCCCAGAACGGTAGAAGAAAAGGTCGCCTCGGTAAAGAAGGTAAAACTAATCAATATGGATCAGATTGCAGAGATTGTTGAAAAAAATATTCGTTCTCGTAAGAATGAAATTCAATCCGCAGAAAAGATTATTGATACAGAGATGAAATCTGTCGATATCCTACTGAAGAGAAAGAGAGTTGAGCCTATGGTAGTTTCTATTTTTAAGAATGTTAACGAAATCCGCGACCGTGAGCTGAAAAAGGCATTTTATATGCTCAGGGACAAAATAGGGCCAAGCGAAGCAAAAGTGGTTGAACAACTTTCGCACGCCATAGTAGAAGGTGTGTTGTCTGCTCCCATGAATAACCTTAGAAAAGAAATCGAATTAGGAATGACTGATCAAGAGGAAATAATGAAAGTTATAACAAAGTTGTTCAAGTATGAAGATAAACAATCATAATAATAGTACTAGCAGCAAAAAGTATCGTATTTACCAGTCCCCCGCTTTTCCTATTGTCAGGCTAAGGCGGCTGAGAAAGAGCCCCGCAATAAGAGATCTTTTGCAAGAAACCCACCTCTCTGTCACAGATCTAATATCTCCTATATTCGTGCAAGAAGGAATTACAACGCCACAATCAATTATGTCAATGCCAGATATTCAGAGAATACCTTTGGCTTCTCTGGTCGATATAGTGGATAAAATTGTAAAGTCTGGTATTAAAGCATTGATACTGTTTGGTATTCCGCGTCTTAAGGACAAAAACGCTCGGTCCGCATACAATGATGACGGTATTGTACAGCAGTCAGTGGAAATCATAAGAAAGCATTTCTCCGATAAAATAGTCATCATTACAGACGTATGTCTGTGTCAGTACACTACAGAAGGGCATTGTGGAATACTGTTAAGGAAAAAGATAGACAATGACGAGAGCATTAAAATTCTAGCTAAAGTCGCTGTCAGCCATGCTCATGCAGGGGCAGATATTGTAGCTCCTTCTGCTATGATGGATGGACAGGTAGCCGCAATAAGGACCTCTCTTGACGAAACGGGATTTAAGGATGTCGCTATTATGGGATATTCTGCAAAGCATGCGTCACCGATGTACGCCCCTTTCAGAGATGCGGCACATTCCAGCCCACTATTTGGGGACAGAAAGGCGTACCAGATGCCATTTACCAATCCCAGGGAAGCGCTGCGTGAAATACAAGCCGATATCAATGAGGGGGTGGATATAGTGATGATCAAACCGGCACTACCATATCTCGATCTCATATACCAGGCTAGAAAGTATACTAACTTGCCAATTTGTGCTTACAGCGTATCAGGAGAGTATGCTTTAATCAAGGCTGCATCTGATGAAGGCTGGATTGATGAAGCAGCCGTTGTCACTGAACTCTTAACGTCGGTCAAGAGGGCTGGTGCAGATATGATTATTACCTATCATGCTCTGAAAATGGCTGAAATATTGAATAGATAAGAACGTAAGCAATATCTGGCGCAATATTATTTTGTTCTATAAGAATCTTTCTTTCAATATCAAGTTTTTATCATAAAAACCCGCAATACAAAGTAAATTTCACCGTAATGATAATATTGAAGGAAAATCTCCTCACTAAAGTTTGAACTTAGAAACCATTATTATGGTGGTAGTTACCAGTTTTTGGTTCTCTACCATTCCTGTTGCATTCTTGACGTTGACCAGATTACTCCGTAATAGGAGAATTTTTGTTGAAACCGACCTCAGGCGCATTCATAACGACCCAGAAATAATCTTCCAGATTACAACAAGGTCTGCCACCAGAACTCCTGTAGTTATTAGGGGAGTTGAGTCCATAGTTGAGTCATGTCAAAAGGTAAATTATGACAGCTATGAGATTTCAGTAGTTACGGACGATGAGAAAGACAAAGATACGCTCTCTAATCACAAGTGCGAGGTGATTGTAGTTGAAAAAGGATATTCTACCAACGCAATAAAGAAAGGGAGAGCCTTGCAATATGCAGTAGAATTTCGAAGCAAATGTGCAAAGAACAGCTCCAAGCAATGGATATTTCATATGGATGATGAAAGCTGTGTTACAACCCAAACAGTTCTTTCACTTTTAAAATTCATTCGAAGCGCAGGTTCTGCGGTAGTATCAGAGGGTCCAATATTTTACCCCTTAAAATTTGAATTCGCCAACCCACTAACAGCAATAGCTGAGTCTATCAGGCCATTCACGTGTTATGATTGCGTTTCTCAGATGACAAACCCACCTCCAATGCATATGCACGGCAGTAACCTACTAGTTCGATCCGACATAGAGGACATGATAGGATGGAATTTTGGTCCTACACTCGCAGAGGACCAGCTATTCGGCTATAAGGTTTATGAAAAGTATGGTCCCAAGTCTCTTGGATGGCATGGTGGCATTCTTTTAGAGCAACCTCCACTTAACATTAAGGATCACTTTATGCAGAGGCGGAGATGGGTTCTGGGCAGTTTACAAAACATGAGTAAATTTCCAATTATCCACAAGTTCAAAGTTATGTTTAAATTATCTACATATTTTTTGGGCTTTATATCTGGTATAGTTTCAATATTCCTTTACTTCCATCTTCAATTTCCAAAGTTGCTTAGTCTAATTTCTTTGCATGACATATTTTCTCAAACCAATATCGTAGAAGTTGGACCGAGGGTTAATGAAATCATTAACACATTGTCAGCCGAGTCAATATTCAACACGCTGTCTAACGGCACTGCTACCGAAATTACTATAGGATTGATGCTTATTTTTCCTTACATCATGTGGCTCTTCTCTTACCAGATGGGATTGTTCTTAAATTTAAGATATTCAGAGATTGCATCCAAGAAAAGAGTCTTTATGCACTTACAAACACTGATTCTTTCCTTTCTAATAGGTTTGGTAGAGACATTCCCAGCGTTCTATGCCATGATAGAATATTGCGTAGGAAAAAGAAAGGACAAAGTTAGCAATATCAAACTTTATGATTTTTACGTAATTGACAAGTAAGGAAAGGGAGGTTGGAGTAAGGCCCGTTTAGCCGAGAGAAACAACCAATAGTAGTGATTTTATCAAATACGGTTAGATAAAGGCCTTTAGAAATTGATCATACACTTTAGCGGCTACTTTATAAATATAAAAGTACTTCTGCAATATACAACAATTTGGGTCGGGTTACTAAATAAGGCTATTAGATTTTTATCAGTTGGAGGGCAACTGCATCCAAGTCCTAAAACATACGGACACTTTATTAAAAATTTCTCGTGGACCGTCACAGGTCCTAAATAAAAATTTTGAAAGGTGTAAAAAACTAGCGCATCGCTTTACTAGATATTTTCACATGATCATTCTCTTGTTCTAGCTCCTTTTCTTCTGAGTTTACTTGTTCCTTGGATTCTTCAACTATAATGTCATGCAGATCCGGTATTGCAGGCAGAAGACGGAGAAGCTGCATATATTTGTCCAGATAACGCATCCCCTCTTCGGTAGTTTTGTATAACCCGGTGACCTCTGAATATTCAACCAACCCTTTTTGTACTGCAATAGCAAGATATCGAACTAATTGGGAATGTGATAAGGCAGCTGTGTTCATGATTGTAGTTTTGTATTCCCACTTCTTTGAAGCGGAGCGCAACATAGAAGCCATTATTTCTACATCAGAGCGATTCTTCATGTACTAATTCCTCCGCTCTTGGATATTTTTCTATTTACGAAGTTCATTCTTCCCTCTCTTCCCTTACGTATTCTTCACTTTGTAAACAATAAAACGCTGTTAGACAACATGCGATGACAAATTCTATTCATTATGCTGACCATATTCTACCTCTAATGAGAACCTATGTTGTAGTTCTATATTATCTTGATAAAGCTATATCTTAAGCTGGAATGTACTAATTGAACTTCTTTGTCGAGATAATTGTAGCAGTTGCATTACATACGTCTACTTCAATACATGGTTAAGATATTATGGTGGAAATATTCTTAATTCAAATATATCACTAGCGCGAAATTTGATGAACATGGAATACAATAGGCAACTATGCATGGCGATGACCTTCGTAGGAGCAATCCTAGTCGTCGTCGCATCTGCAGGATTTCACGCAGACTCAAATGCTTATGCTCAGGTCCCAAA
>JALZES010000013.1 GCA_030861915.1 Thermoproteota archaeon | reverse complement strand
CTCTTCAAAAGTTAAATATTCCGAAAATACGCCTAAACCCCATAGTTAGTATCGTACAGATAGCAAGCGGGTGCCTTAGCGAGTGCTCGTTTTGTCAGACGAAGCTGGTCAAGGCCGGATTGAAAAGCTATAGACCAGGGGATATACTCAGGCAAATTAGGACAGATCTAAACCATGGTTGTAAAGAAATTTGGCTTTCTTCTACCGATAACGGATGCTACGGGAAAGACATTGGAACGGATCTTGCTTACCTCCTTAGTCAGTGCTGTGAGGTCGAAGGAGATTTTAAGATAAGGGTAGGCATGATGAACCCAATGTATATCCCCCGGCTTCTCCGTAAGCTAGTCTATGTATATTTGCAAAACCACCAGATAATGAAATTTTTGCATATACCTGTACAAAGCGGAAGTGATCGAATATTGAGAAAGATGAAAAGAGGTCACTCGGCACGAACCTTTTTAGACGTGGTGCAACTCTTCAGAAAAAGGATCCCTGAAGTGACAATAGCTACTGATGTTATAGTTGGATATCCCTCTGAGACGGAGGAAGATTTTCAGCAAACTGTTGACCTGCTGGAGGTAGCTCAACCGGATATTGTAAATTTGTCAAAGTATAGTGCAAGGCCAGGAGTTTTAGCATCTTCTGAAAAAAAGATAGCTAGCCATATCACTAAGGAAAGAACCCGACGTCTGGACAAAATTGTAAAAGATATCAGTTCGGCTCGAAATTCTAGATGGCTTGGTTGGACCGGCGACATCATAATAGACGAGATAGCCGAGAATTGCATACAAGGTAGAAATTATGCTTACAAACCCATTGTACTGGATACGGGCGCCCCTAGTAAATCCTCCCCTTGTGTTCTACCTTTGGGTTCCAAGGTTAAGGCAGAAGTCGTCGACTATTCTAAGTATGCATTGCGAGCGAAGTTGATATAAATTACACGTTTGGCATCACCCGATTCTTTTGTATCTGCCATGCTATGATCATCGGACCGAAACTCTTAACTAATAAATGAACTATTTCAAAAACTGTGGGAACTGTATTGAGCGATAACGATTCTGTGAAACTGCGAAATCCATTATTAATTGTTGGTATTGGAGGAATGGGCGCTAAGCTTGCAGCCATCATGGATAAGCGCCTTGGTTGCAAGTCTCTGTTGATAAGCAACGATAAGAGGGACCTGAGCGGAAGTCTTAGGTCAATTTTTATTGATTCTCAACCTTGGTTGAATCCTTCCAGCCAAAAAATCCGTTCACTTGGAATTCATTGCGAAGCAAAAATTAGATCCTCTTTGGATGCACACTCGACGATAGTCTTAGTTGCGAATTTGGCTGGCAGATGTGGTACTGCAATCGCTCCACTCGTAAGTAAAATCTCCAAGGAAAACCCTTCCACAAAAGTGATCACTTTCGCGATAATGCCCTTCAGGTTTGAGAAGGATAAGATATTTCAGGCTGGCGTTTCCCTGAAGCGCCTGAGAGAATCCTCTGATGCGATAGTCGTCCTCGACAACGATGCATTGTTGAATGCTAATCCTGGCCTATCATTAAAACAGTGCTATGATATCATAAATGACGCTCTGTGTGAAGTTATTTCATCGATTTCCAGTACCTCTATTCAAAATGCTGTTAGCCTACTGTGCACTAGCAAGTCAAATAACAAGTCGGCTGAATCACACGTCAAGGATTGTCTTACAATGCTGTATGAGGATTCCAAACCTTCGGACATTCGCATGGCTACCTTGTTTCTTATGGGCGGAACCGAACTTTCGATAGGCACAGTAAATTCGATCGCAAATACCCTTCAGGAAATTTTTAAGCAACAAGAGGTAATTGACGTATCTATTGCAATGCCCAATTCGCAAACGCTCAGAGCGCATTTGCTTGCTGCTGTTCATGATAAAACAAGATTTGACAATTACGATCCTCTCGCTGAAGTAATTCCTAGGGAGAACATACTCGACTGGGAAGAAATGGATTCTTCACCAGACATTGAGATAACAATTCCTAATCTTGAGTAAAACACCCAGCTGCCGGTATATGGGCGAAATAGAGAAAACAAGATTATAATAGTGAAACGAGTTTCGGTGTCCCTGGTCCATGGGTACCGCTAGGGGAAGCATCTGTAAATAAAGAATTATCTGAGCAACCTCGTCCAGAAAATACATAAAGGGGAGGTTGAATGTAGTCTTACTTGCCTTTTTTGGCCTTGGCTTGTGAATCTTTTTTTCTTCTCGTTTTCTTGGGTTCTTTTTCTTGAGTTTTTGATTGTTCTTTTGGTTCCTCCTTTTCTGTCTCCGGTTTCGGCTCCTTCTCTGGTTTTGATCCATTATCAATGGCCTCGTCGGTTCCTGTAGCTGTCCGCTCGCTTTTCTTCGTGGGTTCCTCATATGGCGAAACAATCACAATCCCATCTTCGTCTTTCATCATCCTTACGCGCAATCTTCTCGGAGGATTTGCTTTTCCTTTCTTCCAAACGTGTCTGTTTAGTTCTTGATCTAACTTAACCTCGTCAGTCTTCATATGTTTTCTAGCAAACTCTCTTATCATATTTACTACTCTATCGGTTCTTCGATATCTGGGAGTCAAAAGCGCTTTTCCAAAGTTTATCGTGTAGATCCGCGAGACGCTCTCTTCAGCAGATGTTGACATTTAACTTTCCTCTCTTGAATTGTTTCTATTTTTATCCAACGTTTACATCAGACCTCCGCCATAGCCTCCTCTTGGGGTTAGTTCTTACATGCCTATGAGTTCGAATAATTACCCATGCTGGTACCGGTCGATTTTGTCTAGTACGGCTCAAAAGTCTTTTCTTTCTGGATGTATTCTTTCGGGCGGCCATTGCAAGAGGAACCTTACATCTTACCTATTTTAAGTGTTCTTCAATACAATTCATATATCAAAAAGTTGTTTGTCTCAAAACCTTAGGTGACTTGCTTTCACAGAATATCAGGAACCCCTAAGTAGGTTTTTATTCTATCAGGTCGAAGGGATTTCGTGCTATTACCCAAGGAATGTTCATTTAGGGGGAAGAGTAAACACTGCACCTATCCGCCATCAGAGGTCATGTCAATTGCTACAGAAAATGGTGAATATATGGTTGGAGTAATTTGCTCCAAGCACAAAACCTTGGTGAGAAGGCACGTTCAACACCTCCAACGGGGCGGCGCAATTCCGGAGGGTAAAATCAGATTTCAGGATATCAAGATGGTAACTACAAGCTGCATTAAGACATACTGAAACCAAAATGGCCCGATGTTACGAAAACCCCTCTTAAACGTTACGCTGACAGATCCCTCATAAACGTTGACCGTTAGTTGTCTCCTTCTCGCGATTTCCGAAAGTGACGTGTGGGTTGACAGGATATATAGGAGCCACACCCTCAAGCACGTTAATCAAGTTCTGGGCGGCAATTCTTGACATCCTCCTCCTCGTATCAAATGTAGCGCTACCAATATGCGGTAACAATATGGTATTTGGCAATTTTATGAGCTTGTTTGATTTCTTTAGCGGTTCATGTCTGTAAGTATCCAATGCTGCTCCGCTGATCCACCCTTTCTCCAGTGCTTCGGCCAGATCAGTCTCTTCTATTATGCCTCCCCTAGCAGCATTGATAAGATAAGCATTTTTTTTCATTTTCCTGAGCTCACGTTTAGCAATCATGTTAGAGCTATCCTCGTTAAGTCCGGCGTGTATAGTAAGAAAGTCGCTCCTTCTGAGCAATTCATTCATTCCCACATACTTCGCGCCAACTCGTGATTCTTGGTTTGCACGTACACGATGCCTGTTGTGGTAAATGATATTCATTTTGAAGCCTGTCGCCCGCCGCGCCACCGCTTGACCTATCCTTCCTAATCCAAGTATACCCAGCGTAGAACCGTGCACGTTGGAGCCCAATAAAAGATCTGGCATCCATCCCTCTTTCCATGATCCCC
>JALZES010000039.1 GCA_030861915.1 Thermoproteota archaeon | reverse complement strand
ACTTTGGTTTGTCCCTAATAATTTGCAATGTTTGCTATTGGCATCCATCTGCAAGATTTAACGATGAAATATCTGCCTAGTGAAAATCGCAATATATATTAGAATTGATTGATCAAAGAGGTACTTCAATCCTGCCGATCAAGGATATTCCCAACCAGCAAAGTTTCAGCTATAGACATAGACGAAGAATAGTTGTAATAATAACCACTAGCCTTAACTATTATGTGCAGATATTATTGGGAATGCTAGGTTCGGACTAGTGATACAAGGTCAAACCACAACTTTTTATCTGTATAGTTTTTCTTCACGGCGAAACCACATTCCTCTGCTAACCATTCGATTTGATTTACAGAGTACTTGTACGAATTTTCAGTATGAATCCTTTCGTCCTTTTTTAAGATAATGGTTTGATCTAAATCTCTAATATAGACTTCTTGGTCGCATTTGGATACAATAAACATCTCTATTCTTTTATGCTCTCTATTATACGTAGCGTAATGGAAAAAGTTTCTGATGCTAAACGTTCCACCCAGATCCTTGTTAATACGTCTTAACAAATTCAAGTTGAATTTTGATGTCTTACCGGCTGCGTCGTTATAGGCTTCTTCCAAAGTATCTAAACCTTTTTCTAAGTCGAAACTGATGAATAAATTATCTTGGGTTTCCACTTGCATAGTGGACTTGATGGATTTCAGAAAGGACTTAGTGGCATCTGGTTCAAAGTTTCCAATGCTCGAGCCTAGAAAAAACATCGCCTTTTTCTTTGGAACATTGTTGCTTGCATCAATTAGGTTGCAAACCTTGCCTAGCCCTCCTAAATAATCAGATGAAATACCCATAATTCTCAGGCTTATGAATTCCGAGGAGAGCCTGCGAACACTAGAAACAAGAGCGGTTTGAGAGATATCTATTGGGAAGTATATGATATTAATGCCTTGCTTCAAAAACTCCTTAAGAAGCAGCCTGGTTTTTAGAGAACTGCCACTTCCAAATTCGATCACACTTGCAGCCGTACAATCAAGGTTCAAAACAATATCCATTGACGATCTTTCTAATATTTCGATTTCTGTTCTTGTTGGGTAGTATTCAGGCTGAAGACAGATCTCGTCAAAAAGGCGTGACCCCCTCTCGTCATAAAAAAACTTCGGATCTATTATTTTTTCGCCATAGTCCCTCAAGAGACCATTTCTAATGTGAGTGGAAAATTCCTCCCGGATACTCTTAACGTGATCCTTTATCGTAATGTAATCTTTTTGTGGTCTCAGCATATCACATTCAATCAAAAGGCGTGACTTTTAACTAATATATTGTCAATGTAGACCTGATGAAATAAGACCCTTCTATTAACCTGCTAGCAAGCTGATGAGATGTCTGCCTAGGTCTGCTGAGGTTATATTTTGGCCTGATTCACCATTGTTTTCCATCATACGCCGATTAGAAATATACAATGCATGTCCTTCGTCTGTATGTGGATCCGGCAGGAGTCCATGAGAACCCCTTATTAGGTTTGTATCTTGAGAGATGGACTTTGTCTCATAATCTAAGAGTAATTCTAGCGGATCATATCCCGGTTTCCTGTGTATGTCAATGGTCTTCGCAAATTTCGGGGCCTTTTCAATATCATACCACCAGGGATAGCTAAACCATTTGTTTTTTTCAGATATTGCTATCAGATCGCCACTGCGCTCGTTATGATCTATCTTTAGTTTCCTTTTCTCTTCCAGGGTCAATACACTTTCTACTCCGTCAATACTCTCAATGGCTTTTTTTGTCTTGTCCTCAAAGCCCTTTTTCGCATAGATATGTGCTATTTGGTGATCAACCATTGCAAATGCAGGGCTAAGTTCTAGATCTAAGTATTCTCTGTCGTAGATATTACGAACAGCAAGTAGATTTGCGTCCCGAAGTTTTTGGTTCAATGGAACAGAAGCCGTGACATCGTTAAATGGATATTCAGAAAATACCAAAAAGAGTGTCTCTTCCTTTATGCCTAAGTCAGTTACCTTTTGGACAATTCTTCCAACAAACTCATCTGCTCTCTTCAAGTCATCTTGTACTTCTTTACTGTTCTTGCCAAACTTTTGGGCAGAATAGTCGACATGCGGTATATAAGTGAACATAAAATAGGGTCGCTGGTTTTCCAAAGTATCCAATGCTGCATTAACTATCCATTTGCTTGACTCCTGAGAGGCCAGAGGGCCCCAATAGCTAGCTAAATTAAATTCGCCCAACTTGGATTTTAATTCCTCGTAATATCCAACTGGTTTTGAATAGCACCACGCTATCATTTCATCCGCAAGATGGAGAGGTCTTGGTGTAACTACGATATCTGCGTTTGAAAACATCGTATGTTGTCCAAAAAGTATTGCTGTTTTGTGAAAGGGTCTATTCTTCTTTATCAAGTCCCATATCCTCTCGGTTTGGACTAAGCTATTGGCTTGCTCCCAAAAAGATACGTTGTGCATCTTCCTGTCGTACAGTCCGTTTGAAATGATGCCATGCTCATTTGGATATTTTCCTGACAATATGCTAGCTTGGACTGTACAAGTCACTGCAGGAAACACGGGCTCCATTTTGGAATATTCTCCCATAGATGCAATTTTGGATATGTTCGGCAACAGACATCCAGATTCCAAGTGTTTGAGTTCCAGGCCCACAACGTCGATCAATAATACATGCTTAATCAATTCCAGACGTTTCGGATGTGTTCATTATTTATATTTATAGCTAAGGTGATGAGACACATATAAAATCTGACGCATCATATCCTGCCTGATAACATCCCACCCAGATCATTTCAGCGATCAAACTGGACGCACGAATTGCAACTACTTGATGATCGGTAAAAATATTGTCCTTCATAGCAGATCTGCAATTTGATCCTAGAGTTCTGCTTGTAGACGTTGCAAGAAATTATAGGACTTGGTCGCCGCGTACACTGGATTATTCTGATAGGGATACAGTTCTACCGTTACAAATCCTTTGTACCCTAGTTCACCAATTGCCTTAAATACTGATTTGAAGTTGATGGACCCTTGCCCAGGAATAAGATGGTTGTGAATTCTATTACTTGCTATATCGGACAAGTGAAAATGTTCTATAAAATCTGACAACCTGTATACCAGATCTGTAGGATCTTCCCTTGTGCAATAAAAGTGGGCTATATCAAAATTTAGCCTGATATAGTCTGATTTAATATTTTTTATAAATGATAAGAAGTCTTTAGATGTTTCTAACAAGAGTCCGGGCTCAGGCTCTATAAGCACTTTTACTCCATGTTGTTCTGCAATTCTTGATATTGCATTGATCTCCTTTATGAAACGACGCATCAATACAGCTTTATTATTTGTCTCTTTAAAAAAAGGTCCTCCGGCTTCTGTTGATATATTCTTGCAGCCCAATTTACTCGCAAGTTCTATACAATTTATTGTGTGCTCGAGGCGAATTTGCCTCATTTCATTTGCCTCCTCGATCCAGGACGGATGATAGGTGTCTCTAATGGCGTACAAAGTAAAGGTATTCAGATTAGAAATTTCCAGGTTGTTGCTGGAAAGGAGGGCTCTGATTCCAGCTACATCTTGCTTATTGATCGGGTAAGCATGCGGCACGTCGCAGAGTATTTCCACAGCGGAATAACCTATTTGAGATACTAGCGGAATACATTGCTCTAACGAAAATTTCTTAAAAGCGTTACTACTAAATCCCAATCTCATAATTGAAAAGGCAACACTTCAGACATATCAAATCTATTTCATCTATAAGGAACAAAATACCGATTTTCTAAACCTTCTGTACGGTCTCACCCTTAAATTTGTTTTTCTCTGGACTATCAGCCCTGACGTGTCCTGGGTGAACTTGGCTCTGGAGAGACATTAGAACAAGTTTAGATAGAATATTGGACTAGATATACCTGTGCCAAAAATCTTATACATCTTATTTTACGAATTACCAGTGAGCGCTCTTAGTTCGTAATCTATTTGAAGCCGGAAAGCATCTTTACAAGCCAGCGCTAGACGTTCATATGAGAAAAAGTTTATACAAGTACCCCGTAGTTTGCTGAGGGTGCACGCGAATTGACAAGAGAACAACGTTTAGCAAATGGTACCCTTTCCGTAAGTTTTGCAGGTATATGTTTGCGTAATCCAACTATGCTTGCTTCAGGTTTTCTGGGTATTTCCATGAATCTCTTTAGGAGGTTGTATAAACTAAATGTAGGAGCTATTGTTAGTAAGTCAATTAGTAATTCCCCAATAGAAGGATATAGAAATCCGACTATTGTTTCGTTGAACAATTCTGGTTATCTGAATGCAGTAGGTTTAGCAAATCCAGGGGCAGATGCTTTTTCACAAGAAATTAGAGAAAATGATAATCTCCCCATCTTAGTAAGTCTTGCAGGATCATCTGATAAGGATTTTCCCTCGTTAGTTAAGAAATTCGATAGATTGAATATAACTGGCTACGAGATTAATCTTTCTTGCCCACACGTAGCAAAGATGGGGGTAGAGATAGGCGACGACCCTGAAATGGTCTACCGAGTCGTCAAGGCAACAAAATCGTGTACAACTAAACCAGTTTTCGTAAAAGTGGGAGTAGGAAACGCCGATGTACTTTCAGTCGCGTCTGTCGCGAAAGATGCAGGAGCGGATGGAATAACTGCCATTAATACGCTTAGGGCGATGGCAATAGATATTGAGACAGGAATGCCAATCCTTAGCAATAAGATAGGTGGACTCTCAGGAAAGCCAATCAAACCTTTAATGATAAGGTGTGTTTATGAAATTACTAAGCAGATCGGAATCCCCATCATAGCATGTGGCGGGATTTTCAATTGGGAGGATGCAGTAGAAGCAATGCTTGCAGGAGCATCGGCTGTCCAATTGGGAAGCGTTATAGCAACCAAAGGATTATCCAGTTTTTATGCAATCAACTTGGGCATACGGACTTATCTCAAACGGAAAGATGCAAAAAGTGTGATGGAGATAATAGGTCTTGCACACAAATATTGACAGGCTGCGTATTGTTAGGATTGAAAAAATTGTTGAGGAGACCCCTACAGTACGAACTTTGGCTTTCAGAGACGGAACAAGTTCGAAGGCAGGAGCAGGGCAATTCTTAATGATTTGGATCCCCGGGGCGGAGGAGCTACCGATGAGCGCGATGATCTGGCACGAACAATTCTATGCAGCAGTGACTGTACGAAAAAAGGGATATGGTTCAACCTCATTATACAACAAGAAAGTAGGCGATAGGTTAGGTGTGAGAGGGCCATATGGGAATACTTTTAAGATTCAGAAGAATGCCAAGAGAGTAATGCTGGTGGGAGGAGGGACTGGTTTGGTTCCGCTACTACGATTAGCAGGTCCTCTAAATAGCGCTCGAATAAATACAACTTTAATTATCGGGGCAAAAATCCAGTCAGAAGTATTCTTCGAAAAAATGGCACTTAAATGTTTAGGGGATACGAACCATCAAATTGTCATCACGACTGAGGACGGCAGCTATGGAATGAAAGGGCGGGCCACTGACGCTATGCTGAACCTGATAAGTACAGAAAGATTCGACACCATATATACATGTGGTCCCGAAGGTATGATGAAGAAGGTTTTCGAGCTTGCTTTGCCAAGATCAATTCCGGTTCAGGCAAGCCTCGAACGGTATATGAAATGTGGAATCGGAATATGCGCCAGCTGTTGCATCGGAGATAGGCTCGTTTGTAAAGATGGCACGGTGTTTAATAGTAGGGATCTTTCATCCTTAACAGAGTTTGGCGTCGAATACAGAGACAAATCAGGACGCAGATGCAGATACCTGTAGGCTCCTCCAGATTACCGGAATGTTGAATTAGCGTACTTTGTGTTTAGAAATTTTTCTTGCTCTGATATAATCTACGAAATAGAATAGATATGTTCTCTCACTTACTTTTAGGATCCAAGGAATAAAGGATTCTTTTGTATCCGTCTTGTCTTCAACTTTGAACCTAGAAGCTTTAAGAAACTCTCTGAACGATTGACTGTCGAACTTCTTTTGGGGCCGAGGTTCATGATTAAAATCAAAAGGATCCGCGATAATAGTATAGCCTGATGGTTTCAACAGAGAATGAACCGAAGGGAGTAATTTTGACGTATCTAATAGATTTATCATATTAAATACGGTAACCAAATCGAATTTTTCTGAACCAAATGGTGGGAAGAGGCAGTCCGCAACACAAAACTCTACGTTTCCCTGTCTAAATTCAAACATTCGCTTTCTGGCTTCTTTTATAAAAGAGAAAGACAAATCAATTCCTATGGTAAAAGCGTATTTGTTGGCAAGTGTCGAGGTGCTATAGCCTAGCGAACAACCCATGTCAAGGGCTATGCCATCCATTTTTGGATTAATTCCATGAATTATTCTGTTGTATAACTCATTTGGTTTTATCCGCCACCTCAGAGAGCTGAGAAATCTATCTGTTGGATCGTGATCATAATGTGTCCATCTATACGGTGCAAACCAAACACCTTCTTCTTCGTAGCGATCATTTTCAATATGAGATGTCTCCAAGTGCCTACCTACTTCTCTTAGAAAACCTTTCATTTTCTCCGTTCTTGTTTCCAATAACCATTTGCCATATCTAGAAGTTCTTCTCTGGATATACTCTGCAAAGTTTTTTACAACGATCGGGACTCCCTCTATTATTGGATAAGTGGCTTCACAATGAGAACACTTCAAAAATCCTTCAATACATTCATTGTCATCAGCCACATGCAATGGAACTAATGAAAGCCGAACCTCCCTGTCTTCATGCTGAAGACATAAGAGATGGTTAGCAAATTGTTTTTTCATTTCGTAATCTGCATTATGATTAATGGTATATATCATAGGAGGCTATCCGTCCGACCTAACGTACCGTACCTAGTACTCAGCTTCAACTCTCTGTCGAAAAGTCACGTGATTCAGAACAGTCTTGACTCATATGAGACAAGAATCCTACCTAAGTTCCTTCCGTTTTGTAAACATGGTATATATATTTCGATAGGACATCTGCAAGTCAACATTTTGTCCGAAAATTGATTTAACTGTTAGAAGGTCTCTCAACAATTCGCGATCTCTTCCTTCTTGGATTATTCTCGTGAGCGTGTCGGCTTCAGCAAGATATTCCGAAACATACTTCTTAGTGTACGCGTTCCGAGATATTATTGAGGTAATAAGACTAGGATCATCACTCAGGATTCCCTGCATTAGAAGGAGTTGGATCCTAAAAAAAGTTCCAGATATCTTTTGCAAATATAGGATGTCCTCCTTTGATAAGAGCTTAGCAAATGTCATATTTACTAAATAGGTTAATCCAAGAATTATTGCCATGTACCTGTCATGTACCTGGGCGCTAGGAAGTACTATAACTTCCGATCCTCGCAGTAGAGAGGATACCATATCTGACTCGGTTTTCTCATTTTTAACTGGTATAAGGAGTACCCTTGTATCTCTAATACTGGATGCACCAGGTCCAAACATCGGGTGTATGCAAAGGGGGAGAATCTTTTTGGAATATTTCTTCAACGCCTCAAAAGTCTTAGCTTTAACTGAAGAGATTTCTGCCAATACTGCACCAGACTTCATGCTCAAAGCACAATCCTTTATGATGGAAGGTGCGATAGCAATGGGCACGCAGACTAATACAAGATCCGCTTCCCTCACGCAACTATCCACATTTGCACACAACGTCACGTGTTGGGGCGGTTTCCATAGTACTTTTCTATCATATGCCAAAACTTTTATCTGCGATTTCTTAGAAAAGTGTCTCAAAAACCATGAGCCCATCTTGCCCCCAGCACCTATGATAGATACCTGTTGGACCATTTCCATCAGTGCACGAACAGGATGGACTTGATAACTTCTAATCCTTGTTCCAGCAGTTTTTTTGGCTGGCAGGCCGAGATTCTGATAAATTGTTTATAATTCTCTCCAAATCCACTTCCTGGTGCAACTGCAACTCCTAATTTCAAGAGTGTTTTTACTAATTCTGTATCAGTCTGGATTAAACCTCTTAACCGTGGATAGACATACATAGCACCTTGAGGAGTTATGAAGTCTAGTGACATATTACATAACTTCTCCGATATTAGGTCTAATCGCTCCTTGATCAATTTCACGTTCCCAGCAGGATTGTAGTCTATTGCGCTCAATGCTGCATGTTGCATGGGTTCTGCCACGCTTGTCAAGGCAATAGCCTGAACCCTCGCCATC
>JALZES010000135.1 GCA_030861915.1 Thermoproteota archaeon | reverse complement strand
AAAAAGAATAAAAATCATGACTATTGCCTCGCTTAGAGTTTGAGCAGATCTCGTAGGCAGAATAAATGCCTGCGACCCTGCTGCTACTCCTTCAATTAGAGCATTAAAAATGCCTGAGGCCAAGGCGAAAAAAGCTACAAGGTACACAGTCGCGGCAACTATTACGAGCTTCGAAGCCCTTGGCGAGACTGAATAGGTTGACAACCAGTCTATCAAAAACAAATTCATTTGCTCCATATAAATAAATTTGCAGGATGGCAAAAAAGAGAGACGAAGAAATTGTTATTACGGCGCTCGAATAATCGGTGGGTTTGGCAATGTCGTCTGCCCTAGCCGGCTTCTCTCGCCGATTTGCGATGATGGTCACCTAATACAATGAAAATCAAGCCAACAAAGAATAAAAGTTGCGACAAGCAAACCCTAGTGCTTTCTTAGATACAAAAAATCAACAGGTAGTTCAATAAAACATTGGTGGAGGACAAACCACATCAGCTGAGGCATAACCAGAACCATATACAAAGAGTCAAGATGCGGAGCACTGCCGCTCAAGAGAGAGAAGAAGCAGCGAAGGGGATCAACTCGGCGACGCGGGTGATGAAAGAACCATCTAATAAGCTAACTCCGATCCCTATTTTCTCATTATTTTTACGAGCCCTATTTGTAACGTAATTAAACAAAGTTTCGTAAATACTTCTAAACGATCCTTGATTATCCTATTTTATGAGAGCCCTCTCTAAGAAATATAGAGGCCTTGGAATCACAATCAGCCTTTTCATAATAATGGCGCTGTTATATGATGAAACGAAAATCCCGTAGTTATGCTACATGTAAAGATTTTTCCAAAAGGCTGGAACAGAATTTCTGTTCAATTTGAAGTAGGTTGTAAAGTAAAAGTTAAAGGCCTTCCATACAGAAAATCGATAGATACTCCAATTATTCAACAACCTACCAGTCAAAAATCTTTAAATTCCTTTAGAGATACTGAAGAACCATTTGTTTTTTAGGAACCATCATGGTCATCAGAAAAAGATGCATCAAAACATTGCTAAATGCACTTGTCTAATACTTGTGATGGTGCTTGGAATTAGCATATTGACTGCTGGTGCCATCTCGTCTGTTCCTGCTTTTGCCAAAGAAAAGATAACCCTTAGAGCGTTATTGGTTGAGCCAAGCGACAGGTGGGAAAAGACCCTTATTCCGATGGCGCTGCAGAATTTAACGGCAAGGTATCCTGAGCTCGAAATTCAGGTTAATTATACAATTCTACCATACAATGATGCTCGAGAACATATGTTAGAGGCAATGAGCAATAAATCTAATATAGATTTAATATCCGTCGATCAAATCTGGCTTGGCGAGTTTGCAGAGAAGGATTATTTGACAGACCTCGGCAATTATTCTAAGGCCTGGGGCAGACTTGGTGACTGGTATGAATCTAATTTGGATGGGGCTGTTTACAAAGATAAAATTTTTGGAATTTGGGCATGGACTGATGTGAGATCAATATGGTACTGGAAGGATCTCTTGAACAAATCAGCCATTGACCCCAATTCACTAAAACTGTGGGACAGCTATATTGAATCAGCCAGGAAGCTTAACGAGGCATTAAATGATCAGGGGATACAAGGAGTAGAGCTGACAGGAGGACCAAGCTCTCAGAATGAGTGGTATCCATACTTATGGATGCTTGGAGGCTCAATAGTTGAAAGTAGACCAGGTCACCCTACGGAGGATTTTTACTGGTTTCCCAGCTATAATAGTTCCCAAGGAGTTAGGGCATTAGAATTTCTCAAAAAGCTTGTCGATGTTGGAGTCAAGCCAATAACTGCAAATTTTGAAAAAGAATTTGCCAGTAAGAACTTTGCTGTCATGTTGGGTGGCTCATGGTTGCCTACATCTTTTCCTTCTCTCACAAGGCAAGATTTTGAACAACAAATTGGAATGATACCTATGTTTCCAGTACCAAATGAAAATACTGCAACGTCAACTATGATGGGGGGATGGTTGCTAAGTATACCATATAACTCAAAAAATAAGGACCTGACATGGGAACTCATTGAAACAATGTTAGAACCCAAAATACTTTCGTCTATGCTGGCAGAATACGGATACCTTCCGACTCAAATACCCATTGGAGAAGGGCCTTATTCTGAAGAGCTTAGAAAATCAATACCATACTATGATCAGTTGATATCTTTAGTCCAGTTTGGACATGCCAGGCCAAACATAGCCGAATATCCACAGATAGCTGATCACATTAGGGAAGCCATAGATAACGTTTATTCTGGAGCTAAGGAACCCAGACAGGCATTGGACAATGCAGCTGCAAAATCGGCAAAGGCGCTAGGCTGGTAGTCTGACGTCTTGCCTTCAGCATTAAAAGCTTAATTGACGAAAAACAGCACAATCCAATATTGCAACTATGACGTATGGCGCTACTGTCTTTTATGAGAGAATGACATTAATGCAAGAAAACCAAGTTATGCTTATCCTTACATTTCACTCTGGATCATCTTTTTTTAATATGATCTATCCCTCTGCCTGTAACTAGTTCCGTACCTGCTACTTCTGCCGGCCCTACTGCCACCCGTATACTGCCTCGGACTTTCCTCGCTTCCGTACCTAGGCCCCCTACTTCTGTAAGCAGAATAGTTGTCGGAGAAAGCATTGTTTCTGTAGCCGTTATTGTAGCCGGTATTGCCATATCCTCTATAATTGCTTCCACTGCGTCTTTGGCGATAATCCCTGTGCACATACTGTTGAGTCACGGGGATTTCTATTCCCATCTCTTCATTTAGTTTGCGAATAGGCCTTTCTGTAGTTTTAAGGATTCTTCCAAAGTCGTCAACTCTATCCTGGGAAACTAATGAGATAGCCTTTCCAGCTCCACCGGCTCTTGCTGTCCTTCCAATTCGGTGAAAATAGATCAGCGGGTCTGCCGGTATATCATAGTTTATCACATGACCTACAGCCGGCACATCGATTCCCCTTGCAGCAATATCTGTGGCTACAAGGATGTCTTCAAATCCCTTTCTGAATTTGTACATTGCGCTATCTCTCTGTCCTTGGGACAAATCGCCATGCATTGTAATTGCTTTGAATCCCTCTTGCTTTAACTCAGAAGCAAGTCTATGTGTTCTTTGCTTTGTAGCGGCAAAAACTATAGTCTGTCTTTCACTTTTTTTTCTGATAAAGTTACACAGGTGCTTGAATTTTTCTTTCTCGTGAACAACTAGGTAAGATTGGTCTATTGTGTCAAGACTCAATTCTTCTTCGTTGAGCCTTATTTCTTTTGGACCAATCATGTAATCTTGTGCAAGTCTCAAAACCTCTCGCGGCATAGTGGCTGAAAACAAACATGTCTGCCTGTCTTCTCTCATGTAGGACAGAATATACTTGATATCGTCGACAAAGCCCATATCAAGCATTCTATCCGCCTCGTCAAGAACTGCAAACTTCACTTCGTCAAGACTGATCGAGCCACGCTTGATATGATCTATCAGCCTGCCAGGCGTTGCTACTACTATTTGAACACCTTTTCTTAATTGATTGTACTGGATACCGATACTTTGGCCTCCGTATATGGATACAGCTCTAATGCCGGTATATTTTGCAAATTTTTCAATTTCAGCAGTAACTTGTACTGCTAGCTCCCTTGTCGGAGCGAGTATCACTGCTTGTACTGGACCTCTGCGCTTTATTTTGGTAAGTATAGGCAGTGCAAAAGCTGCCGTCTTTCCAGTACCCGTGTGCGCCTGCCCTATAACATCTATACCTCTTAAAATAAACGGTATTGCTTCCTGTTGGATAGGAAAAGGAGCTTCAAATCCATTTTCTTTGAGTGCTCTAATAATTTCGGCACCCAGTCCTAACGCTTCAAATTTTGCTGTCAATTTTCTATATTTCACTTTTTTATATACAAAAGGAACGGAAAATACGTAAAGTAATTTTTTTGTATTTACTTGGCGAATTGCCGTAAATCTTTTGCTTCGATTAATACGGGAATTACGCAGATATAACCCTTCTTATATTATTGTCAAGAACTGTCAGGATAATTAAACGTCTCTTAAAAACAAGCGGAAGTCCTCATTATCGTCTTGCTTATTATTTGCTCCTAATCGGTTATCCAAGGCCACCCCGAACAAGTTAGCCAAAGCTTTTTTTCAAGAAATACTAGTCTCACCAATTGCATCCATTATTACTTGGGCAGCACGAGGACCGAGGTTTATTTTGCAATAGTTTTCGTTTCTCATTTTCAGATCTAACTTACCTTCTCTTATCAGGTCCGATACTCTGTTTACACCAGCAAGATAGTTCATACCAGTCTTCCAAGTAACTATAATCGAACACTTATCACAAACGCTGGTTTTAGCATTGGTAGCATAGATTCCAGTACAAAAAATACATTTATTATAAACCATTGATTTACCTGCCCTTGGAGCATCTATACCAAATCGAACTTTATTGAAAC
>JALZES010000132.1 GCA_030861915.1 Thermoproteota archaeon | reverse complement strand
CTATTACTCCTTCGGAGCTCAGAAGATTATCGAAATTCTTCAGGATCCCCTGGAGTCCCTCGACTATTACGGTATCTGACTTGTTCTGCCTTACCATTTCAAGAGCCCTGAGGAAATCATCTCGAATATTCAAGAACTTTAATAGGATCTCGGCCTTACTTGCTTCAATCTTGGAATAGAGTTGTTTTTCCATCTGTTTTCTATAATTATCAAAGTCTGCCATCATATACCTTAATTTATTGAGATTATTATCAGCAGATTCTCGAGCTTGCGTGAGATCTTCTCTGAGTCGGGAGAGCTCCTCTTCGATATCTAATTGATTCTCGGTTTTTTCGGAATGAGCCGTACGGACTTCTTCTATTTGCCGCTCTTCTCCTTTTTCATCTCTATTTTGGGAGCCCTCAGTCTCCACCTTTCTACCTCCCTGGTGATCAGTGTTTCCTCCTCCTGCAATCAATTCAATTTGTCAACACAGATCAGCAAAAGCCAGATAATTACATATCGCGTATCCTCTATAATACAAGTCATCGATTTCACACTCTCCTCAGCGCGCAAAGAAATATTATTATGACCTGCACAAGTGAGCTTCAATCTATGACCAATGAATATGAGCATGATGACAAGGAAGTCTTGGCAATTAAACAAAGAAAATTAGCAGAAATGCAAAAGATTGCCGCCACCAGATCATCCATGAATAATATATCTAAACCAATTGTTCTTACGGACTCAAACTTCAGAGAAGAAGTCTCAAAATATCCACTCATACTGGTCGATTTTTGGGCTCCATGGTGTGGTCCATGCAGGATGGTTTCACCCATAATCGAACAGCTGGCCAGTGAATATGCCGGCAGAGTAGCTTTTGGAAAGCTAAACATAGACGAGAACCAACTAGTTGCCAAATCCTTCGGCATTCAAAGCATTCCAACAATGATGATTCTCAAGAACTCAAAGGTTATTGATATCTCAGTTGGAGCCCTGCCTAAAGCCCAAATTCAAGTAAAGATACAACAGCATTTGTCAGACTCGAAGAACAGCATTGGTGGTAGTATCTATGGATGAAATAGGATTGAATAAAATAAAAACAGGTGGGACTAGGCAATACCTAGGTTTGGAAACGTTGCGACGCTAATTCCAAGTTCTCCTTGGATCTTTCGAATCTTGTTGGCATACTCTGTCATTTTCGTGTTGTCATTGTGGACTTTTGCTATCCTATAACCTTTCCATGCTTTTCTTAAGGCTCCCCAACTTTGGCCCGTGCTAAAATTGTTTCCATTATCAGGTGTCGTTGACGTTTCTTGGTGTAATGACATAATCGCTGTCATATCTATGAGATAATAATTTGCGTTGATACTTAGAACCCACTGTCAACTTTATCAAATTCGTGAGTAAAAGAAGTAACACAATGAGAATATTCTGAATAAAAGATATGTATTTTTAGAGTTAGCCATATGTTACAGGAATATTAGATGAATTTTCTTACATCAAAAATAGAAACGTACCAAATTAAGCATAATTTCCCTTAATAGATGATCGGGCTCCGCATGCTTCGCATAGCAAAAACCCTAGTTTCTTGTTCTTTTCTGTCCTGGTATCCGGGCTGCCGCACACAGGACAAATCACATATTCTTTGACATATCTGTCAATTAATGTCCCAAAAGATGAAGGCTCTTTGCGTCCTAGAAATATAACCCTCTCGCCGGCAATGTAGCCGGCAGAGGCTAGTTCCTTGTTAAGGTAGAGCAACAGTTTTTCTGGATCTCTTCTAAGAGCCTTTGGAAACTCGATAAAATTTCTAAATATCGTGCGTTGCCCTACCCAGATAATTTGCGGGGAAGGGATTTCGAGCCTTGAGGCCTCCTTTCTGGAAGTATTTTTTAACTGCCCCTGCAAACGCTTCAATAAGCTTTCATAGTCTGATTGTGTTTGTCGGCTCACGATTGTAGTATTGCCAGACCTCTTTAATTTACGTTATGGCCACATAGCGGCGATTAATTGATTCATCGAAAGCCGTCACGTTACAATGACAAAACTTGCCTTAGATCACGACGGTAAAAATCTAAAATCATATCCCCTAAGTCTTTCCTTAGCGACCTTCATTGCCAAAGAGGATGAATCGCATCCTATCCACCGTCTACCCATTCTGCTTGCGACTACTAGTGCTGTACCCGATCCGCAAAAAAAGTCAGCCACTATGTTGCCAGGCTTGGAAAATTTTCCAATTATCCTTTGTAGGAGTTCTACATGTTTTTCTGTTTCGTAACCCGTTACGTAGTCGTAGGCTTCTATGTCTGTCCAAATATTATCAAGTATTTTATGTGACTTTGCGGGAATCCAGTATTCTGGATATTTTACTCCTTTCCGTTTTCGAATAAACTCTAGTGTTTTTCCTGTCTGCCTCCAATACTCGTCTAAGGAGATAAAATGGTATTTTTGTTGATAGATATCGTAATTCTTTATTGCTTTTGAAGCCCTTATCTTTGACCACTTCCATTGTCCTCGCTCGGGTACATAACCAAATATTTCATACCTCATCGTAGGCCTGTCAACATTGCTCCAAAAACCCATCCACTTAGACATAGATGAATGTTCAACAAGCGGAGGAGGATACCTTGTGTCAGGAGACCTGGAGTACCAGAGTATTGAGTCATTAGAGTTATGCATTCTATCAATAGACTTAAACTGGTAAAGCAAGTTTTTCCTGCGTCCTCTTTTAATTATGATTTCGTTACGAAAGTTTTCAGGCTTAAAGATTTCATCCATAAGTACTTTTACATAATGAACAACGTGCCAATCTAGATGAATAAAAATTGAACCGGATTCGCATAACAGATGTTGCATAGCACACAATCGAGGATAAATCATATCCAGATATTCACTAATTCTTCCTTTCCAAATATCGCTAAAGCCCATCAGTTGAGAATTTTTTTTTCTAAGAAAATAATTTTCATTGCTATAAAAAGGTGGATCGATATAAATCAGGTCAATTTTCCTTGAGAAGCCTGCTTTAACCAGACGGTTCATTGCAACGAGATTATCGGAATGAATAAGTAGGTTAGAATCTCTCGGCATGACATCCGATAGGTTCTTTATTTGATTCTTATCATTTAGATTTTTGTTTTGATCGTCTCTCCTCCATTGCAACCTAACGTCTGGCATAAAGAAATACTCTCAGTTGGTTAACGGGTTCGCCTACTAATAAGCTAATTACTGATCAATTTGATTTCGTCAGCCAATATATTCTCAGGGGTTTTGAGGAATAAACCGTTACTTTCCATTGGAGACGTGGCGCAATAAACTAGTTATGCCTTACATAGTTTCACTAACCGTCCCATCCAGTGGCGTCCTCTTACGATGAAGTAAGAGTTAAGAATGACAATGATGACCAAAGTTCATGAACAAGACCCTAACCATTGAATTCGCTTCGGTTGTAACATTATCTGTCTCTTCTGGATTGCTTGTTTTTCTATCCTTCAGCCAAGCACTGGGATCTTCTGCCCCTCCTTCACCACAATTATTAGGGCCACAACCCCCTTTTCCTTTCCTACAACCTGAACTCTCGGCAACCCAAAGAAGTGCATCAACAAACCAAGCATTGCACTGACACCGTCACTGGTCGAAGTAGATGGTACGCCACAGCAAATTGAAGGACCATAT
>JALZES010000131.1 GCA_030861915.1 Thermoproteota archaeon | reverse complement strand
GAGCATAAGAGCACGGACGCAAAGAAATTGTCCGATAAGGAAATAATTATGCTTCAACTAGTAGCGTCAAAAATTGCCAAGGATCTTGGCAAAGTTCAAACTGATGGCTTGCAGGTCGCAGAGATTTGTGATTCGACTTCGGTTAATCCAAGGTCAGTTAGCTCTAGGCTATCTGAATTGGTTAAAGCGGGTCATGTTTCAAGGGAAAATCCGACAGAGGAGACTGACTCCTTAATCTATAGGATTACTACACTTGGTATACACTGGTTAAATTCAGTAATCGGCAAAAAACTAGCATGATACTTCGTCTTGTTTTCTTCATAATGGTGTTTGTGTTTCTCCTGAAGGAGGCCTCTTTTGAATATAGCGGTAATTTCTCATAGAACCAACCCTAGTAAGTATGCTTTCTCTTACCATGTCTGTAAGTGAGTGTGAGACTGCAGTTCTATCATAGTTATAACCTCGTCGTGACAGCTCTTCATGAATAATTCCCAAGAGTCTCTCTTTTTCAAAATATCCTTCAAGGAGCAATTTTTCAAGCAAGCCTCTGCAGGTGGAGCCGCCCTTTTGTACCGTTTTGCGAAGAATATCTGTTGAACTGATGTTCGGACCAACTGATTTCATCCACGAGGTCATTGAAGATTTCATAGATTCAATTTCCTCTTTTATATCGTTTATTTCGGAACCCAAGATGGACTCGTCATGTGAGATATTATCGATGCTCGAGAGAACATTTCCGATAACCTCCTTAATTTTGGTCTCTGCGCAGGAAACTTCGATCTCCCAGTCTCGATGTTTGAGCTTAATCTTTACTTCAGCGGAGGGAGGCAAAGGTGGTTCGCTCATAGGCGCTTCAGCAACCTTCAGCTTCTAATACTTTAGAGCAGCATTGCATCTGTATATGTTGTGCATGTTGCGCAACATTAATAAGCATCTCCACCTTTCTCATATTGAACAACATGCACACGCAAATAAATCTTGTGCAGAATACATTCGGCCTAAGACAATTAGAAGCACTACTTGAACCATCAGTTAATCAATGCTTGTCATCAAATTTTGGCAATCTCTTAAACGGTAAGCAAATCATTTTTAGTGATGGAGAAACGAGGCTTGTCCCGATTAATGGATGGCATAACAGGAGCAAGTGCGCTGGTAGTACAATAGTATCTCTCCAACCCATAAAAGTAGATGCAACTATCCTAGCTATAGACTCAAGTAGTATCAAGATTGCTGAAACAGAGGAAGGCGCACTATATGCTGTGAAGGGTGGAATTGCAACGGCTTTTCATGGTCAAACACAAGCCCATTTCAAGATAGGCCCGATGTTGTTCTATTTGAGTGAGGATACTCTCAAACACTCTGAATTAGATCATCGAATAGCGAAGTTAATTCTTTTCGATAGTGAATCTGCGAGAAGACTAATTAGAATACGGGTGGAACGAGCCATCCAGTTAGAGCTTTCTCGACGCCTTGCCGGTGCCATTTTACTCGTGGATGGATCACTGAGATTATCTGTTTTTGAGCATAGAGACCAGACATTGAGTAAAATTGTAGAAAACTGTTTACTCTACAAGAATTCGATCGTCGGAATAAGCAAGAGTACGAAGCTTAAGATTCTTGATAAAATTTCTCTTCCGTTGAGTAAAATCAAAAGCCCTGGCTTTATAGATGTCAATATGATAATTAAGAGCCTAACTCAAAACACGATAGGAGACAGCGTTTTAGTCAAAATTGGAAATAGCCATAATAGCCCGATATTGAGGGCAGATATCGTTACACCCGACGGCGATAAAGTTAGGTCATTTGGAAAAATGTTGTGGAATGATTCAATTGCTAAGGGATACCCTGAAACCTTACAGCTTGCTCACCATATCGCAACTTTTACGAGTACTGAGACGTCCTGCCTTAAAAGTCATGTTCTGAATAAGTATGATGTTACCGAGCTGGCATCAGAGGACATACGTAAAAAACTCCTGGGTTCAATTCCGATATGAGAATCCTTTACAAGAATAGTACTGACGAACTTGTTTTGCTTGCGATGAAATCGGAAACTGCAAGTAAAGGTGACTATTTGCTTATTCATGATGAAAAAACGAATAAGAAGATGGTGGTACAAGTATACAATGAAGAATATCTGTCTTCTCAATCACTAGTTGAGGACATGGTAAAGGATGAAATGGTGGTTGCATCAAGTATAGAAAACCTACACGATCCTTTAGAGATAGGTAACTTGTCACGAATGATTAGAGATGCTAGATTGTTCAGAGCAAAGATAAGGGCAAGTATCGATTCCGAGTATAAATTTTCAAACGAGGTTACATGGCTCCCATCTAGAGTCCACTCAAGGCTGAACAGAATGAAGATTTCTGAGATAGATAAGTTGGTAAAAAGAACGGGACTTTATTCTATCCGTCTTGGTAGCAGTGGACGCGACAACGAACAGTTTGAGATATTTGCAGAAGACCTTGATGGCAAACTAAATATCATCACTGGAAGAAAGGAATCTGGAAAATCCCATCTATCAAAATTACTCATTAAAACTCTTGTGGAATATGGGGCATTCGTGATCGTATTTGATCTGAATAATGAATACGGTGGGTTAGCTTGGAATGGAGAGGGGACACCATCTGCTGTACACGACCAGATAACTATATTGGAGCCTGGAGAAGGTTTGGGTTTTTCGTTACGATATTGTGGCAAGGCCGCCATCTCCAGTATGCTTAAAAATGCCTTGGATATGCCCTCTGCCTCGTTACGAGAATTCTTTAGAATATGGGACTGGCTAGAGAACAAAAATACACTAGATATCGAAGCTCTGGGCAACGCAATTAATACGTGGAATACCAATGAACTTGTGAGAGACGCTCTAATCTCAAGATATCACGCAATTTGCTCTTCTGGTCTATTTACCAATGCTCAAACTACTCATCACCAAGAGTTGAGATTTGAATATCTCACTTTAAAAAAGGACAAAGGGTTGGCTCTAGTATTAAGCATGGCTAAGGTACCGCCGGTTGTTAGAAGAATGATAGTAGAATTGGTGTTGACAAAGGTAGTCGAACTTTTGGGAAAGGGCGTAATTCCACCTGTATTTCTGTTTGCAGAGGAGGCACATTTGTACATCAGAGATACGTACTGGGAGGATATCATAACTAGAATGAGGCACTTTGGGATATATACCACATTTATTACAAATCAGCCGGACGCCATCAGTGATGGCATTTATCGTCAAGTAGACAATATTTTCTTATTCAATTTTACGAATGATGCGGATTTGGATAAGATATCGAAAGTATCCTTGGCAGATAATGACACCGTAAAGTCTATAGTCAGAACGCTACCACAACGCCAGTGCTTGGTTATAGGAAAGGTTGTGCGCGACTTACCAATGGTTGTAAAGATAGCATCAGCAGATGTGCTAACGTTAGGGGAGACCAAAACCTTCTTTAAAGCTCCGTCTTATAGGGAACAAGACACCAACCCTATAGCATGATCTCTTCAGACTACTTTATGACGTTTCCACCGCCACGTTCTTTGGTACCAATATCGATCGCTTCGCTGACCGGTGAAATGAATATCTTACCATCTCCAGGTGATCCAGTACTTGCTACCTCTAATATAGTATTGACAATATTGTCCACCTCCGAGTCCTCAACAATTGTGATAAGAGTAGAACGGACTGAAAATTCAGACGTAAATCTAGAAGTTCCCCTTCCTGACTCAACCATTGGTTTTTCCCCTTTCCCTCTTCCCTTTGCATCTAGAACTGTGCATCCGCCGACTCCGGCGTTCTTTAATGCTTCGTTTACAGCAAGAAGCTTTTCGCTCGCAATTACGGCTTCTATCCGTTTCATATTGTGCTATAAAATAGTTATAATGATATAAGGTTTTCAAGCAATATCTGATGCCAAATAAATATAACCAGAGAAGTTTGAATCAGGAAACTATCATAAATAAACAAAATTATATAGTCCCCACTGGCATCGATTCATAAGCTTTGGATGACTGGTTACTCTATCTTAGTTCTCAAGGATAATTACAAGTTATGCATACACGATATGTTTCCCCATCTAAGTGATCAAAATGTCTTCCACAGGAAAGGCACGTGTGATGCATTTCGTCTAATCCGTCTATACCCTCAAATTCAAAACCTGCGAGGTTCTAACGCATCTACACCCACACACCATAATAGAGGTTAAGCGTCGAGTCAAAATAAGAATCATTTGGATGAGAACAAATTACCTCGCATTATCAAAAAGAACACAATTCGGTAGCATTTTCAAGTTGCTCGATATTTTCCATGCGGTCATGAAGTCTTGAAAAATGCAAAATGCCAGACATAGGAATAGTAACCAGTTGTATTTGCAATGGATCTTAAAAACCAGGTATTCTGTAAGATTGCTGGTCCTATGGTACTGAGGTTATATCTTCAACGCGATCAAAAACTTTAGTATTGAACTTCTTCAGGACAGATTTGTTATTGGTTATTATATTTTTCATGAATTGATCTGCAAGGATTACAATTTCCTCAAATTCGTTCTTTGTCAGAAACTCCTTTAGTGATTCTACAAAAGTATTGTAATTATTTGCTCGATATATCGCTAACTTAGCAGATAAATTGTGCGCGGCAGGAAATATATCAGATATTTCTGAGGGGATAATCCCCAGAAATCGGTTATAAGTACAGATCTGGGCCTCTGGAAATTTCTTCGCGAGTTTCTTAAACTCTCGTGTAGCGTAGAAGGGATGAACACTTGAGTCTGGATACAAAATGAGTTTTCCTTGCCCTCCATCACTTTTCCTTGATTTAAACCCAGAAACCATCTTCCTAAAGTGCAAAGCTTCTGGCCTATGTTGATCTAAGGGATCATAAAAAAAAATTGCCTTTTGTTTAAAGATTGGCGTTCCTGGCCCTAGTAAGTTGGAATCCTTCAATATCTCTATAGACTCCATAAGCTTCGGGTGTGCTCGTGATTTCTGAATGACATACTCCCATAATCTACCATCCAAAATCGCTTGCTTTACAGTATTGAGCTCTGTCTTCAGAATATACAAATTATGCTTTGCTATCTCTATGGTTCTTATCTCTTTGTTTGAATCGAATAATTCTTTTGGGCTGCTATACTTAGCGCATACAGCACAGTGACATGTCAAGTAGGACAGGTCCTCAAGTCTGGCGGTCCCGTTTGCATGCATGTATCGATCGTCTTTTGCATATAACATATATGATGCAGAATCAAACATATCACAGCCCAATGCAACGGCTAAAGGAATAGTTAGTGGATGTCCAGCGCCAAATAAATGAATTGGTTTTGTAGGCACAACACTTTTCGCTGCGGCTATCATCTGTGCTAGTATCGAAAATTCATATGTCTCCATGATCTCCACAGGGCTTCCCAGCGCCATAATGGTATACCCCATTTTGTCGAGTTTACTCGCAGAATACCTAACTAGGTCAAAATGTTCAGCCCCCTGTACAGGTCCGGCCCATATTGGTTCATGTGCACCGTTTTGCCTTGATATCTCAGATTCGTTGCTGTTTTCTAACACTAGGCTAAGTGTATCCTTTGCATTTGTAAGCGTCTGCTCGACATGATTTCTGGCTGTGTGATAATCTAGACCGTATCCCGTAGGCTTATCTAGGGGAACACATATGTCGCTTCTAATATCCTTTTCAAATTGTGCGATTGTGCTGGCTTTAACATTTATGGATCCATATTCTAGAACTTGATAGCCGCCTGAATCAGTCATTACCACTCCGTCAAAGTTTACGATATCATGGATTCCTCTCTTGCGTGCTATATCTCCGTAATGTTCTAACGCGATATACGAGTTAGTGATAATGGCATCGAAACCCAAGCTTTTCAAGAATTTTGGACTGACGCTCTGGTGTACGGGGTGAACGACTGGGATAAAAGCTGGCGTTTCAATAACCCCATGCGGAGTTTCTAACCTTGCTATCCTCCCGGCCAGGTCAGTATATCTAACCTCAAAGTTAGTAGGAGATCCCAATAGTTCACCTGATTTTAAATTAAGATCCAAGGAACATCTAGAGTTTTGGTTATAATGAAACCATAATAAATCAATACTCTACCGAATGTCTAGGACTGCTATTTAAAGATGCCATGATAACTAATCGTCATGTTGCGTAGATGAGATTACGGTCATCTGTACACATGTTTCAAATGTAAATATCAGTGGACAGTGGAGCAGGGATGGCAACAGCAACCAAAGAGCAGACTGACCTTTACCAATATCTGTTCCTAAATACTGTCCTTAGCGGCTTTTTGTTTTTTTCTAACCTGAGTCTATGACTATATCTACATCAGAAACTAGATCATCCAAAGACACTGAGGATACCTCTCTCATAATAAGGTCAACAATTGAGAAATATTAAGTACCATTCAATGTCGATAAGAAAATATTGGATGGAATTTTAGACAGAATGTTTTACCATGATAGTATTCAAGGTGCAACACAGAGGAAAATCAAGAGGACCACCTGTATCTTGATGGCTATAAAATACCATCACCAACGCATCGAGCCCTACCGTAATTTTGGTTTTAATTATAGTAGTTTAAATAATGTGGTGTACTACTACCAAATACGGTAATAATAGTAGAAGTAGAGAAGCAAAAGAGTAAAGAGACAATTGCGAAGGACTCAATTACATGTCCTGTCTGTGGTAATGATTTCTCAGACATCATTACAGACTCCGAGTCCGGTGAGGTGGTTTGTGGTAATTGTGGTATAGTAATTACTGAAAAGCCTGAAGATGTCATAAATCCGGAATGGCGTGCATTCACACTTGAGGAAAAGAATAGCAGATCAAGAACTGGTGCCCCAACTTCTCTAGCTAAACATGATAGAGGTCTTGCTACACTAATTTCAAAAACAGGAAGAGATGCAAGCGGACAGAGATTGAATGCCTACGCAGATAGTACATTTAAGAGGCTAAGAACATGGGATTCTAGAACGCAGTATTCTAGCGGCGCAGACAAGAATCTTATGCAGGCTTTCTCAGAGCTTGACATACTTAAGGATAAACTTGGTCTTTCACATGCGGTAATCGAAAAAATAGCCTATATCTATAGAAAGGCTCAAGAAAGGCAGCTAACACGTGGCAGGTCTATCTCTGCAATGTTAAGTGCAGCAATATACATAGCATGCAGAGAGATGGGAACACCTAGAACACTAAAGGATATAGTTGCGGCTAGCAATGTAAAGCGCAAAGATGTAGCCAGAAATTTTAGAGTACTAATACTTGAACTAGATATTAAAGTGCCTATAGCAGATCCTATGAAATGTATCACCAAAATTGCCAATAAATCTAACTTATCTGAAAGGACTGTTCGCCAAGCGGCCAGAATGATGACAAAAGTCATTGAGAAAGAAATCACTGCTGGGAAGCATCCTATGAGCCTGGCAGCAACCGTTCTTTATATTTCTTCCATCAGGAGCGGTGAAAATATAACCCAGGCTGCGATAGCAGACGCTGCAGGATTGACGGAAGTCACTCTAAGAAATAGAATCAAAGACTTGAAACTAAAGTTGGATATTATAGGTAGCAACTAACTCTCTTTTATCCGGTACAAAGTATCTACTGTCTACAATTGAAAGACTGATCTCTAAACATTTGAGAATGCCCTGTTAGTAATATTGTACACGATATCACATGAACACACAAAATGGAACATGTAATGGATGTTTGGAGCGGATCACCGTGTTTATGAAGTTGATTCAAAGATACAACCTAAAAAGGGTGATATCCGCACTCCCGTATGACTTTTTTAGGCATATATTTGATATTTCTATGGGCTGGCTTTCTCCAGGTATGATGACAGGGTACGGGGTAATGTCAAGGTTCATGCCTTCTAATCATATTCGTAAACTTATCAAACTCCTTTTCAAAATAATCTAATAAAATTTGCTTATCTTGAGGATGTTGCCTTAGGTAATTATCTGATAAATATGAGAGAACGCTTAGCAAAGCCGCAGAGGTATGGCCAAATGATGCTTTGTATATTTGAAAAATCACCATGATCTCTCTGTTTAGATCTTTTACTTTCTTTTCATCCTGTTCGTCTGGCGTACGACCACTGCTACCATTGCTAACTTTGTCTTTGCGTTTGCTAACATCACTATTAGTTTTCCCAGTGATCATGCCTAGTTATTACTATGAATCCTATAATAGTTGTAGATGTTATATATACAACACGGAGAAGGTGAGATAAATCATCGCTCCTGAGAAGACTGCATTTATTTCAAACATTTTGGATCCTAGGCTATATGTCCCTACAATATACGAGCATCTTCATACTGAACCTAATGATATCGGGGACTTTTAAGATCATAGAAATTTGATACACTCTTACTTTCTATTGTGCTCCAATTGATACTCTACTCCGCATTGTTCCGAACAAAACTCATTGGGGTTGCTGTCATCGCTAATATCATCGCCGCAGTTTTTGCAGGTCCTTTTCTCGTTCATACAGTGGAGATAATAATAGTATTTCGTTATTACGTCTTTCTATAAATGATGATATATTTGTTTTAAAAAAAGCTAATTGACAACACATAGTGAATGCTGGCAATTGGGGAGGCAAGGTACAAAAGGCAGGAAATGGAGGCTTCGACATACTAGGAGTATTTTTGACATTCTATAAAGCAGAGTCTTTTAGGATGAAATGGAAGGAATCGTATTTCTCTCTAACTTATGGAATATGAGATTGGAAACAAAGAGAAAATACTAAGGAGAAATAGGATGGATCTGGAATGAGTTTAACTTTCAGTAATAGAAAGTAAGTAAGCGAACAAAGGAACAAGCAAGATTTGAATTCTCACTTGATGGTTCATGTGAGTTAGAAAAGTGGATAAGAGATTCTTGTTATAACAGCCAAGATAATAGGCTGTGGTCAAACAGTTGGAGATAGTATAAGAGTTTCAGCCCTAATTTTTCTGAATTACCTGGATAAAATCAATATTTCTTGTACCATATCCTTCAAACAATCTAATATAACCTCTATTTGTAACGATTCTAGGACTCATTGCAAAAAGGTAACTGTAATAGGGTCTCATTTCAATCTCAAGCGGATCCATTTTTGTCAGGGCTTGACATTTAATTCCTTTGTGGCTAATCTGTCGAGCTAATCTTTGGTTTGGACCAACTGCTTCTTCATCCTTAAAAATGATTTCGGGAGACAGAAGGATGGCGCTACCAGAAGAGGCTTTGATTTTCTCAGCGGCAATATCCCGCCTGATAAGACTGACCTTTTCTTTTGCAATTTTCTTTGCCTTACCATAAAATAGACTGGTTAAATTCTTTATCGATCGTGAAATTCCTATGGACACAGAGGCTCCTTTAGTTTTTAGATTTTGTGCAGTAAGAACGAGCAGTCCTTCAGATATTTGTCCAACTTCTATAACTTTAGGATATCCCAATTTGACTGATTTTCTGATTAGAATTATGGTTTGTCTCTTTAACCAATGTACAAGTTGAACAGCTCTTGGTATTACATGAGCTTTTACTTTACTACCGAGAAACAAAAACAAGCCTTTCAACAAACGTCCAATCAGAACTGCTATTTCTCTTACCAATCCTTCTACCTCTTTAGATATGGTATATGTAGGGGGCGAAGAGTATTCTTCTGGCTTATCTTTAATACTACCTGACAAAATCGTAATTAATTCGCATTTGACACATAAAATGCCTTCTGGTCAAAGAGCTATGACTGTCTTGTGTAGCACGACAATAGACAATAGAACTGCTGAACTGTGGGCCAATAGTATTCTTAAGAGTACTAATGTTTTGCTATATTTTCTTATTTACACTATATCCCTCATAGAGAATAATCGTTTAGATTGGTTCTCTGTCTGGTAGTTGACTTGGTTTATTCTCTTCTTCTTTTCCACTAATCGTCTAACAATTATCCCTGCGATAACTACAGCGATGCCAGCCGCTACCTTGCGTCCTATTCCTATATACTATAATCTGATGGAAAATAGTGCTAGTCTGCGGTAGATAAACATTTTAGTAGCGTCTTGTTCTCATATGAGAACCAGAACAATATCCGCAGTAATCATTTGTGCTTGCCCTTTTGTGACATATGCATTCACAGCTTCCTCCACGACTTCCAAAGAATTTTCTTTTGTTCACTATATTATTAAAACACTATTAGTATTTTAGACCTTTGATGATAACTTCTTGCTCTCCTATATTAAGTGCAATATTAGAAATTAGGGGAATTTTACGTTGTTGTTTACGATTTATTGAATTCTATTGAATACTTAATAATATTATCAACAATTATCCGACACAACTTGAAACTTGATTGTCTTTTAGAATGAGAACTTCTTGGCATTCACTTCACTCTTTTCATGGTTTTGAAAACAGACAGGTTAAAACGCGTGAATATGATGGGATGTGAGATTTTCGGCCTTGAATTAACTGATCCAAAGTCAATTTATCAATTGTTATATTGACACTGTTTACGAGTTAAGGAATACAAACAATCGTGTTATCACTTTTTACTTATATTACTGTAGCAGAATAGAGTCGTCCTCCAGACTATTGACGCTGGATTTCATTGA
>JALZES010000113.1 GCA_030861915.1 Thermoproteota archaeon | reverse complement strand
ATATTATCGTGAACCAAAATGCAGCAAATACAGGTATTGATAGTAGATACAGAATATGAATAATCACTTTACTTTAAACCAGTAAAGGTTCTGAACACGACTGCAAACACATGTCAGATGCATGCGTTGGCTTCATTCTGACACATATAACTTTTTTAAAGTAATATGCTTGTTGTAAGGTACGTATTAGTAGTATATACCTACAGAGGAAGGGGAAGAGGTACAGGAATCAGAAACTGAGGATGAATTAGAAGAATAGCCACAGGCTAGCTATTCTATTCTCATAATATAGTTTAATGGTGCTACCGCTGCTATAAGTTGTATGAAGAGAACAAAATTTGTGAAGGATTTTGAAGACTTTTCTAGTGTCACTAGTTATAGTTTATAATGACCTGTTCTTCTGGTGGCGGATGCATATTTGGGTTTATTATTTATGGTATCAAAACTACTGTTGCAAATACAACCACTACCACCACAATCGCGGATTAGCACGCTCGAGCTATTAGAAGGAATTCTGCATGGAAAATGGGTGACCAGACGGAAAACAATAATCTTAGGCGACAGGGCATTAATCAAAAATAAATTTTACAGGCATAGTTATAGACACATTGGAACACGGGAGAGATGATTTCATATATGGAGAGGAATCAAGAGAATTATTGGGACCAACACTAAACACTTCGTTGTTGCTTCTGAAACAAATTGACGATTTTTTAGTTAGGTTCTTTTAAAAATTCTTAATTATGACCTCGAGTAGTCTAAGAATCTTACCCATTCAGGAAACCAGAGCTCGTGTTCTGAAAGACCTATGCCTCTCGCCAGAACCTCTGGCGAGTTATAGTAAACAGCATCTGCTCCTATTTCCTTAGCAATTTTCGCGTTGAGATCCTCTATCGTGGTAACCTGACCAACAAACTTGTTCGCAGTTAAGTCCCTATTTTGGGTATACAGCCCCACTTGTCTACCATCAATTGTAACAACATAGCTGACAATTACCTCTATACGTTTGGCTCGGGCGCTGCGTAAGTAATGGATTGTCTCCCTTGCAGTACCCCCAGTCTGAATTGTACCTTGAATCGTTGCCACATTCTTTTCCTTGATCAGTCCTCCTATAACGAACTTTAGTGAGTTACCGGTTGTGAGCAATTTATTTTTGCTGACTTGTTCCGAAAAGTCTATCATGTGATCCGAGTCATCATATCTGTCTTTTATGATACCTTCCGAAAGCTCAAGGTCCTGGGTTTGCTTTTGGAGCTCAATGTTAAAGCCCAGACCCATCGGACGGGCATAGTCTGGTTCGGCAAACGCTGATTCAACATCCAAATCTTTAGCCAAGAAATTGGCTTGCTCTTTGCCTATATTCTTCCTAATAGCGTACAGGCTTCTTCCGAGAAGTGTGGATGCAACGTGACTCTCTCTTATAAACTCAAATGGATCTATCATAGTTATTCCGTCGGGTAGTCCAGCGACGATTTCAAATCCTTTATCAAGATTCAATCTAACCAACTGGCCCGGCCGTATATCCGTGAAATCCATTTCTACAAAGGAGGTCTGCAAACAATTCTCAGAAGCTATAATGTTTATTGTCTTGTCTTTACTTATACCAGATACAAGTGGCTTAAAACCTGAGCTATTCCGGTATGCAAAAATTTCATTGTCTATCTTTGCTATTAGGTTGCCTCTTAAATGCCGATCAAGAAATTGGATAGCACGCTCAGGGTGGTGTTTATCTATTAGAAGCTTAGAAAAGATGTGACATATTTTATACAGTGAATCCAAATCTCTCGCATGACCGATTTCTGGGTGCAAATATAATTTTTCTGTATCAACAAAAAAACCATCCAATGCAACTTGAATAATTTCGAAACTGTGAAATTGAGGAGACCTTTTTGACAGGTACCCTATTGCGGTACTGCCGCGCAGTCTTTCCCTATGAGCAATTCTCATTATAGCGTCGTCGGCCGGTAAAGACCCTTCTTTGGCGCATGCTTTATCACCTAAAATCATCTTCCAATACGCCTTTCCTCTATGTTGAAGAAGACGCATTGCGTGCGCAAGAAGGCCTATTACGGGGTCATTATTTACGGTAGAGTCAAGATTATTAAGAGCAATTATTCCTGCCAATCTTGGTGGCCTTGAAGCATCTGTGTGTCTATCGAATAAAAACCTTGGTTGGCGAAACGTCATTGTGTTATCATAGCATATTTTCAATCGAGAACAATATCCACCGATTTCCAGACATGAAACGTGATTACGAACAATAGTGGAACCAAAGGATCCTCAACAATTTAAACTGGGTTGTTACTCAATATATCGATGCTTCTTGGCTTGATTGGAAAGGCCAATGTCGGCAAGTCTACATTTTTTAACGCGGCGACAGACCTTGACGTCCAATGCGGAAATTACCCCTTTACAACAATTTCCCCGAATGTAGGAATAACTTATGCCAGAGTCAGATGCGTATGCAGAGAGTTCGGAATTCAGGATAATCCAGTCCACTCTCTTTGCATAGATGGAATAAGGTTCATACCAGTCAGGCTAATGGATATTGCCGGTCTTATTCCCGGAGCCTCCAAGGGAAAGGGGTTAGGGAATAAATTTTTAGATGACGCAAGGCAGGCTGATGCCCTAATTCACGTAGTAGATGCAGCGGGTTCGACTGATTCTGAAGGAAGGCCGGTGACTCCCGGGACGGGTGATCCCCTATCGGATGTGCAATTTGTAGAAGAGGAATTCGATCAGTGGCTTGCATCCATGCTAACAAGAGATTGGAACAAATTAGTCCGAGACTCTAGTAGTCAAAGTGTAAAGCTTGAGCACATGATCTCTGCGCGACTATCAGGGCTTTCCATCAACGAAATAGAAATTGCCGGTACCATTGGAGAGTTGGTCCCCTCAGCGGGAGAGGCGGCCCAGTGGTCTGAAGATAAAATACTAAGATTCTCTAAGAAACTAAGAGTCAGGTCTAAACCCATCGTCGTCGCCGCTAACAAGGCTGATTTACAATCAGCAGAACATGGTGTACACAGACTTAGTGATACACAGGAAAGTGTCGTTCGATGTTCCTCTGAGCTTGAATTATTGTTAAGGCGTGCAACAAAAAAGAAAATAATCAGATATCTGCCAGGAGACGGCAATTTCAGAATGAATGAATCAGCCTCAATAAATGAGCAACAAAAGCGAGCTCTTCAAAAGGCTCATACTTTTCTTTCCAGATATGGTTCGACAGGTGTACAAGAAGCTATCAACACGGCAGTATTTAATTCGTTGAAATTTATCGTTGTTTATCCCGTTGAAGACGAATTGAAGCTAACAGACAAAAAAGGGAATGTTCTTCCTGATGCTCATTTGCTGCCCGCGAACTCAACTCCAAGAGACCTAGCCGAAAAGATCCATGCGGAGATAGGCAAAGGATTCTTGTATGCCATTGATGCTCGCAGCAAAATGAGGTTAGGAGCCGACTACAGACTCAAAAACAATGATGTGATCAAAATTGTATCGGCAACAAGGAGCGGGAGGCGATAAATCTAACAAGTGCTTTGTCTTGGAATAGAGAGTACTGCTCACACTTTTGCTGCGTCTATTATAGACTACTCATGGTTGAAGGATTCATCAAATAAAAACAACTCGGGGAGTCTGGAGAGCTCACGCGCAAAAATTCTTTCTGACAGTCGCGACATATACATACCATCCGAGGGTTCCGGAATTCATCCTAGGCTTGCATCAAGACACCATGCAGAGGTCTCTGCTGGCATTTTGAAAGAATGCGTTAAGGAATCGGGGCTTCGTATCCGCGATTTAGACATAGTGGCCTACTCCGCTGGACCAGGTCTCGGCCCGTGTCTGAGAGTCGGAGCGGTCGTTTCAAGGGCCCTGGCATCCTTTTACGGGAAACCGCTGGTGCCTGTGAACCATGCTTTGGGACATGTTGAACTTGGTATAATGCTTACAGGTGCGACCGATCCACTGGTCTTGCTCATCTCGGGTGGTCATACAATGATTCTTGCTTTTTCGGAGAAAAGATGGAGAGTGTTTGGTGAAACGCTTGATTTAACTATTGGACAGCTGATGGATCAATTTGGAAGAGCGAATGGCCTTTCCTCCCCTTGTGGTGACACGATAGAAAAATATGCAGGCAAGTCTTCGGGGCGATATATCCATCTCCCGTACGTCGTCAAAGGCAATGATGTATCTTTTTCAGGAGTACTCAGCGCTGCAAAGAGGGTCTTAGAGAATAAAAGTGGAAATAGGCATGTTTTTGCAGATCTGTGCTACTCTTTGCAAGAGACAGCCTTTGCAATGATTACAGAAACAATAGAACGAGCTATCTCTTTCTTTGGTAAGAAGGAAGTATTGGTAGTTGGAGGAGTAGCAGCAAATGATAGGCTGAAGGATATGCTTCATCAAGCATGTGAAAGACATTCATCAAACCTTTTTATCTTGCCAAACAGATTTGCCGGAGACAACGGCTGTCAAATCGCTTGGACTGGTCTTATCGAATATCTATCCAGGCAGAAAAGAGTCGATGTAGAGAAGTCGTTTGTGCGCCAATCATGGAGAATTGATAGCGTCGATGTTCACTGGCGGACGACCTAAGCAGTGTGTGATTTCACACTCGCAATCTGCTTACGTATTATCTTTTCCCATTTGCCTGGATTGAACACTCCAAACTTATAGATGTGTTCTCCAACACCGATCGTTATTTTTGCTATTAGGAAACCATGAGCCTCGACATTTGAGATCTTGGTCAAATCTATATCCAAAAGCAGGTCGCCCGCTTCTTTCCAAAACGTTGCCATCTTGCCTTCTGTTTTCTCAAAGAGTATCCTCTGGCTTGTCAGCGTTAGGATACCATTTTTGAGGCGGTCTTCTGCGCAGTCTTCTTGGACGATTATCTTTTCTCCTTCTCTAAGAACATCGGCACACACATTTTTATTCTAAGACCCAAGAATATAACACTATTGCAAGTTTGGCCCGCGTCCTATTGAGTAAAGGGGCTGAAGCCGATATTTATGAGACGACATGGTATGGTAATAAGGCTATATCCAAAGTTCGCATTGAAAAGCCTTATCGGCAAAAGCTACTTGACTATGAGATCCGTAAGTACCGTACCGTCCGCGAGGCAACCATGCTGTCTATTGTTAAGGGGACAGGTGTTAGAACACCGTTTGTTTATTTTGTTGATCCTATTGCAACTGAAATAGTAATGGAATTCATAGAAGGAGAAAGTTTAAAGGAAAAACTAAATCCAGACCTAGCACTGCAAATGGGTAAATGCGCAGGGTTGCTGCACATCAATAATATTATCCATAGCGATCTAACCACGTCTAATTTTATTAATGCCAAGGAGAAGGGAATTGTTATGCTAGACTTCGGATTAGCTTTTTTTTCGGAGAGATTAGAGGACCGGGCGGTGGACATACGTTTGGTTAAGGAGGTTCTTTATAGCTCGTACGTCTCTATTTATGCTAAGGTGTTCTCAGAGTTTCTAAAGGGCTACTCGTCGATTGTGGGTAAGAGAATAACTGCTACACTACGAAAAGTGCGGGAGATTGAACAGAGAGGCAGATACGCTAGGACGATATAACGCGAGTTTACTATTAAATTCCGTTTCATATTCCTAGTCACGTCCTAGGCATCCTGATTGTTCTAAGAATTGTCGCTACGATATCCTGACCATATTGGTTAAATGAGCTTGCTGTCTATTCTTATTCTTAATACAATTGCCACAGTTGATCGTTTAATTGGGAGAAGTAATAATCTTGAATTGTGAAATCCGTGGTATTTGTTAGCTCCAACGAGAGGAAGTATCATGAAGTTAAATCGCTTCTTTCGAAGTTCGATATCGATGTAAAGTTTGCCAAAAAAAAATTGATTGAGCTCCAAGCAGATTCAATGGAGGTCATTGCATTGAATAAATCACACTGTGCATTCCTAGAAGTCTCAAAGCCTCTAATTGTCGAGGACGATGGTCTATTCATAGAGGAACTAAATGGCTTTCCTGGACAGTATTCAGCCTTTGTATTTAAGACCATAGGGAACGCGGGGGTTATCAGGCTAATGAATAAAACGAATTTCAGATCTGCTCTTTTTAGGTCGGTTTTTGCTTTTAACAATGGAAAGAATTCGATTACGTTTAGTGGGGAGATAGGAGGCACTATGGCGAGAAGGGCAACAAAAGGAGGATGGGGATACGATCCGATATTCATACCACTAAATTCACGCATGACCTATGGAGCACTAGAGAGAAGAGGAATGAAGGGATCCTTTTCCCATAGAGCTATAGCTCTTGGAAAATTTGCAGAATGGTTTATCAATAATTCTGTTTAGCAACATTCGGAGTTTTGAGATCCTCTCGGGATAAGCATGGTGAGAGTACTGTAAACTTACTGCCAGATAAAAAGCAATCCTAAGGGCCGAATTGTGGAGCTGGCAATCCTGGGGACTATTTCTATATATTGATGAGGCAGAATAGAAACGATAAGAAGGATAAACCTGGCTGGAGAATGCTCATAATGTCGTAAAGGAATAAAAAAGTGTCACGATGAATGAATCTAATGAAGATAGACAATTGTCTTTTTCCAGAGGATCTTCTTTATGACGTCGAAAATTTTGTTTGGGCAGATGTAAAAGCAAAAAATGCCGTCACAATTGGTATCACTGCGCTACTTTCATCAGTCTCAGGTAGGATATCTGCTATCAAAATAAAGGATATTGGGACACAAATAGAGAACGGAAAAGGCCTTGCGACTATCGAAAGCAGTAAATACTTTGGACTTGTCCGTGCGCCGTTCAAGGGCAGGATCATCGAGGTAAATGACTCTATTCGTCGAAAACCAAAGTTAGTAAATGACTTCCCCTACTCTGATGGGTGGTTTGTCAAAATGGAACCATTATCCATGAATAAATATCCAGCAAACTTGGAGCCTATAGGAGACTGTTATGATAAGATAAAGAAGTTGATCGATGACTTGCATATACGTTGTTTCATCGCTTATCCTGACTATGAAATGTACGAAATCGGAGTTGAATGCGCTGCGACTCTCACAAAACTAGATGAGTTGATTTCGAGAATAGAGACAGGAGAGATCGTTCATATGGTATCGGATGACAAAACGGCTGATCTAGAAATGATAAGGTGGTCTGAAGAGAGCGGGCAGTCAATACTGGAAACTAGACCAGAAGGAAACTTATTGCACATCATAGTAAAAAAAGTCAAATAGTTTGTGAAAGCAACGGTAGTAGTAGTAGTAGTAGATATCAGGACAGCTACTTCTCAATTGGACGAACCGTCATAATTTTTTACATTTGGATACCCCAGCAAATATTTAAGAACAAACCAGGTATGTGAGGACCTCTCGCCTATCCTGCAGTACGTAATGACCTCCTTCTCGGGTTATGCCTTTGTTGCTATACATCGCTTCCAATTCCTCCTTGGGTTTGAACGTTCCATCCTCCTTTATGGCTTGAGCCCAAGGTATATTCTCCGCACCCGGGATATGGCCTCCCCTTTGTGCGTGCTCCGTAGGATATTCGGGCGGCGCAAGTATCTCTCCGGTAAACTCCTTAGGGCTTCGAACATCGACCATTCTTATCCTATGCTTTTGGTCCAAGGCTTTTTTCACCTCGTCCAGGAATACTCTAATATTTTCATCGGGGGAGGAGGCTTTAAAATTGCCTTTAGGAAGATTTGCGGGGTTATCTTTGCTCAAAGGCCTATCTTCCTCCAGCCATTTTTTTCTACCTCCATTCATTAGTCTAACGTCTTTATATCCATAATATTTGAAAACGCAAAACGCAAAAGCTGCGAACCAATTGTTAAAATCCCCGTAGAGGATTAAAATGCTGTCATCATTTATACCTGTTTGTTGTAATAATCTCTCACATGAGTCTCTTGATAAAATATTTCTGCTGTCGGATCATTAATATCCCTCCTTCCAATCAAACAATACAGCACCGGGAACATGACCCAACTGATAATTGGCCTTGGGATCATAATCTACTTCTGCTATCCTAACATTCGAGTCCTTTGAATGATCCTCGACCCATTGTGTATCTACTAAAACCTCTGGGTGTGCCTACTCCATATTGAGATCGTGGTGATGTAGGTGAAAGCAGTATATATTAGGTTTTATGTTCCAAAAACACGGTGAGGGGTCCACGTTCATTAGACCACAGTCAACGAATATGCTAAGGTCCGACCGAGTTTGCGACCGTCTGTCAACGTGTAATTG
>JALZES010000099.1 GCA_030861915.1 Thermoproteota archaeon | reverse complement strand
TTTCTGCATCGCTTCGTCAGGGCGAGAGGAAAAACTGCCATCGTTATAGACCATGACATGCAATTAATAGATCTTTTGGCTGATTCCCTGATTTTCTTTCGAGGTGAGCCAGGGACGCATGGCATAGCCGGTCATCCAATGAAAAAGGAGGAAGGAATGAACAAATTCCTTGAATCCCTGTCTATCACATATAGGAGAGATGAAACCACCGGGAGACCTAGGCTTAACAAAGAAGGAGGGAGACTTGACAGACTACAGAAGGAGGCTGGGCAATTCTATTACTTGAGCAAACAAGGCGCCTAGTATGGGCAAACTAAAAACGCTTCTTGACGATATACTATCTCCGGAAGAGAAATGCAACGTCTTTTCATCATACGACATAATCGGGGACGTAATCGTAATGAAGATTCCAGATTCGCTCCTCTACAAGAAGCACGCTATAGGTAAGCGACTACTCGAAAATACCAAATGGGCTAATAGTGTTTTTCTCCAGACTTCGTCGGTAGAAGGTGACTTTAGGCTACGAAAGTTAGAACTTCTTGCAGGGACTGACCGAAGGGTAACTGAGTATCGAGAGCATGGATGTCGATTTGCAGTTGATGTCAGTCAGGTTTACTTTTCGCCCCGGTTATCTACCGAGCGACATAGAATAGCCGAGAGTGTCAAAGACAATGAAACTGTAACTAACATGTTTGCAGGAGTAGGTACTTTTTCAATATTGATAGCAAAACGCAATTCCCGATCTCGGGTATTCAGTATTGATTCAAATCCAAGGGCTAGTTTATTCTGTAACATAAATGCCAAGCTTAACAAAGTGCAAGACCGAGTATTTCCGTTCTGCGGTGATGCAGGGTACATCGCCGGCAAGATCTTCTCAGGAATTTCACATCGCGTACTAATGCCTCTTCCCGAAAGGGCAAAAGAGTTCGTAGATTCTGCGATTGCATGCCTTCGATACCAGGGAGGGACAGTCCACTTCTTTGCGCACGTGCGAGGGGAGAACAAGAAAGATGCGATCGACAACGGAATATTGAATACCACGAATGCATTCAAACGATATAACCACATAATTAGTAGCACGCGTGTGGTAAGGGAAGTTGGGCCAAGGTTGTACCAAACTGTGTCCGACGTTGATGTAGTTAAATAGTGGCATCTTACTTATGGTTTATCAGCCTGTGTTTTTGGCGCGATTGCCATTGTGTATCCAATCCATGCCATAACAGCGGCCAAGGCAGCCACACCGGCAAGGACTGTGACCTGAACAAGAAGTAGCCCCCATTGAGACGCTAGCAAAAAATATGAATAAATTATGAAGAGAGATATCGAAGTGAAGAGTATAGCTAATCCTGTTGACTTGTTGGCCTTGCTTGAGGGTTTCATCTCATCACTGTATAAATTCCAAGGCCATAAGATAAGCGTCTTCTCCGTCGCGGTAGTAGGAACGCAGCCGTGACTTAATGAGGAAGCCCAGGCTTTGATACATTCTGACGGCGAGGTCATTGCTAACCCTGACCTCCAAATATATTTCATCAGACTTTCTGAAGGCCAGGCCATTTATGGCTTCTAGCATGAGCAACCTGCCGATGCCCTTCCCGCGATGCTCAGGTAAGACAGCTACAGACACCACGTGGCCCTTCTTCACAAATCCTAGTTTACGAAAATTTGAAAAGCCAAATTCTATCTTACACATAATGTACCCCACAACCTTTTGGTTCGTTTCAGCAACGATGAATGACTCCGGCAATTCTTTTAGTATAGATTCGAAAAAATAGTCTGAATAGTGCTCGGGAAGAGAAGCTATATTTATCTCTACCACCGAAGGAAGATCAGAAGGACCACAATGCCGAATTGTGTAGTCTCCGATCTTTCGTAGGGCTGTTTGCAAGCTGTATTTAATGAACTAAACAAATTATTTAATCTTATCAAGCGATCTCATTACGCCTGTGAGATTTTTTTCTCTCATCCAGCTTTGCAGAATAATAAAAATTGTCTTACCAGACATAAAATATATTGCGTCCCAGAATTTAACCTTAAAATTGGTGAGCCTCCATTTCGATCTACTAATTGCTTGTTGTATTATGCTTTTCGATGATCGTCCCACGCTCACTTAGGTTTATTTAGGCAAATGATATTGCTCATTGATATTGCAATAATGAGTCCCAGAAGGAAGCCCCCTGCTGCGTCGGTGAAGTAATATTGCAAAATGTAGAGTCTGGACATGGCCATAAAAAAAGGATAGAACCATATTGCTGAGGCTAGAATCTGAGACCCGAGAGCAAGTTTAGCCCGAGCAAGGTAAGCAAAACAACTAGCAATTGCGACATGGGTGGCCGGGTAAGATAGATTCTTTGCTGAAGGCGAAACGGTTTCTTGCTCTATAACCTGACTTTGTGTACCATTAAAGAATGCAGGAGGAACGAACGGCGGCATTTCTTGTCCCACAATAACTTTAATGTACATAGCCAGAACCACTATAATTAAAATAGAAGTAAGAAAAATTACGCCAACTCTTCTGG
>JALZES010000051.1 GCA_030861915.1 Thermoproteota archaeon | reverse complement strand
GCTAGAAGACTGCGGATATAGACCTGCCTGCCTGCCTGAAATTTAGTCCATAATATGGAGACAATATCCCATCCCGCCATGCTTTGCTGCAATATGTCTCTGCAAATTCAACCTCCTACTCGAAGGTGTGCCACAGCTTGAACAAGCATAACCTGGAAATCTCAATTTTTCATTCCTCTTACGTAAGACTCGGGGAAACTCTGAGTAACACCGAGTAACTCTAAGAATGATAGAAGAGTCACCTATAAGAATCTATCTAGTGAATCTTATCGACGATAATCCAACAGCAGTCTACATGCTTTTTTCGAACATGACATTAAGTTCATCACCATGTAACTTTGCTTTTGCTAATTTCATGCCTAGTGTGGCACTTGGTAATGGTATAATGTTAACAATATACCCTACTGAACTTCTTACTTTTATTGTTAGTTGGTCGCCATATCGTTCCAGGTCAAAATCGTCTCTTTCTGTAAAAGGCACTTTGACCTTCATTTGCAATGAATTCGACTCAGTCAAAAACTCAAAGGCCTTGCCTTGATAGTATATCTCTCCCGGATCTTCATTTCCAAACAATAGGACACCATTCTTTGTAAGCATCTCCATTCCGCGAAGTTCAGTATCATGAAGAAAAACTTCCCGTAATGGAAGGGGGTAAAAATTCGCCTTTGCCTCTTCAACCTTTCCCTGCTGAAATTCAGCCCAATTCGCATAATACCGATCAGAGCTCTGGTGGGGCATGATTTTGTTGATCACGGCCAAGTCTACATTAATCCCAAAAAGACTGGCTGACATCAATGCTCTTTTAGCATTTTCTATACTGAAGGTATCAGGATTAGCGACCAATCTGAGGCTAGTTATATTGCTATTTCTTATGATTTCGGACAAGTATTGTAGTCTGTCAATCAAATCGACCTCGCTTTGCAGAACACCTTTAGAAGGCGTTGAAATTTGGGACAAAGGTTGAAACATTCTTGCCACTCCACCAAACATCCCGGCTAGGCCCGTTAGTTTCCTTCCAATGCTTCCGACTAGCTTTGGGAAATATAAGTATCGTAATGCTTCACCAGATGCAGGCATATCAATAACTATGGCATCAAAACTCTTTAGCTTGACTAACTCTTCGATCTTTAACAGAGAAAAAAGTTGAGTCATACCCGGCAGCATTGCAATTTCATAGGCAAGTGTTTCATCTATCCCCCTCGCTGAAAACACGGACGCCATGTAAGATAATATGGTATCGAATTGTTTTTTCATCTCGGTAACGGGATCTATTTGCAAGGCTTCCAAGTTAGGAAGAATTTTTTGCATTTCATACCCAATATTAGATACCATGAAAGCATCTCCTAGGGTGTGAGCTGGATCCGAAGATATGACTAGCGTCTTGTGATTATGCTCTGCGAGTTTAATGGCTGTAGAACAGGATGTTACAGTTTTGCCAGTGCCTCCTTTGCCAGTATAAATTATTATTCTCATCACAGGCTCAGCTCAAACCACTCAGTCTCATCAAGTAGCGAACCAAGTATAAGCAATCTTTACTACTTTACGTATGAATAAATGGGTCATAATGTGCCCTTAAGGCTATGAGCAATACGTTCAAGCTCCTGTTGCGTAACCAGAGGGTGAATTGGTAATGACAATACGTGCCCGCTCGCCCAATCTGTATTTCCTAGTTCGGATCTAGGTGGCATGGAGGAATTTGTTTCTGATGCCAACATTCTCTCATAATAAGGTGTCCTATGAACAGGAGGATCATAGTATACTGTAGCGCCCACCTTATCCCTTTGTACCATTTTCTTTTGAACCGCATCACGAACGTTGTCCTTTGTGAAAGTAATTGTGTAAAGATACCAATTTGGCCTCTTATTCTGACTCTCATGCGGTAAAATGACTCCGTTGTGGTTCGCGAAAGAAGAGACGAGATCCGTTAGTGAGTCTGCATTCCTTTTTCTTATATCTAACATCTTGCCAAGTCTATTCATTTGAGCCATTGCCAATGCAGCACTCAATTCGGGTAACCTTAAGTTAAGACCAAAAATGCGTGTGTCATAGCCTTCTACCATTCCATGATTTCTTATCATCTTAATTTTCTCTGCAAGATCGTCATCATTTGTAACTACGGCTCCACCTTCGCCGGAAGTTAGGACTTTGCTCGCATACAGGCTAAAACAACCCAATAAACCAAAGGTGCCGGTTTGCTTATTTTTGTAGGTCGAACCAAGCGATTGACACGCATCTTCGATAATACTAATCGACTGCTTTTCTGCCGTCTCGATAACCTCATCCATATCGCAAGGATGCCCATACAAATGGACTGGGATGATAGCCTTAGATTTCTTCGTAATTTTGGCCTTCAAATCTTGGATGTCAATCGTATAGTCGTGCCTGTTCACATCTACGAATACGGGTCTTGCACCTGCAGCTACTACGGAATTTGCAGTTGCAACGAACGTAAATGAGGGCAACAGTACTTCGTCTCCTTCCCCGATACCTGCGGCTAGCAATGCGGCATGTAATGCAGAGGTTCCAGAATTGACTGCAAGAGCGTGCTTGACGTGGAGGTAGTCTTTTAGAAAACCTTCGAACCCACGGACTTTCTTTCCTCCGTCCTTTGCAGCTGATGTGAGGACATTTTCTCTTAAAACACTCATTATCTCATTTTTTTCTTCTTCGTCTAACCAAGGCTTGTTAATGGGAATTATGGGCTTATCAATCGACGATTGTTCAGTTGACATCTAAGTATGTCGCTGGATATTGCTAGCACTGCAAAATATATGTATGCCTGTTTTGGGGTACCTGCTGGCCCCAGCCACGAATGCAACTAAGCCTTTTATTTATCCACCCCCTCCGCCACTTCCCCCTGCTGTGGATTCTATGTCCAGTGCTTCAAGCTCCTTATCCTCCTCGGTCTTTTTTGGTCTTTTGTTTTTGTTCTCGATATGACCTTTCTCTTCAGAAGACATCTTGCAGTTTTGCAGCAAGCTTCGATTAAAATATTATTATGCCCAGTGCCATTTCTAATAATGCTGGTTTACGCCATGGGGTTGAAAGCATTATTATCTGGGTGAAACGTTTTTGAGTGAAGATGGGATGGCCGAGAACATAATTAATAAAAGTGTTTTAACAGACGGGATACTTGCTTTGTCAAACTATTTCAAAGAACACGGTTATAATCCCCCATTTAGTATAGAAGTCGATAAATTAGCATTTGAAAAAATACTGGCAGAATCAGGCGAGTTATATAATGTTGATAGCAAGAGAGCGATTATAGAACATCAGTTCTCAATATCTGGTATTATTACAATTAAAGAACAGCAGCGGCATCACACATGATTATATCTATGACCTAAAATGATGTTGGTTTGGTCCTTTAGATTGATAAACCACAGTTACTCCTCATCAGCAGTTCATGTCTCGATTTCCTCTACTAACTTCTGGCATCTTTTGTGGCTATACGTGTAGGTATGTAATGCGGACTCAGCCACTGCGCTAGACACAATCCTAGACACAGTGATTCCGGCTTATTTTCAACAAGTGTAGATGTTGTTATGTGGTAATTATCCTTTCGTCTTTAGTACCTATCCAAGTCCGACAGTTTGTCTTTACGTAAACCAAAGAAAAAAGCGCAATTAAAACTTCCTGTGATTTCCGCAATTTATCTTCTTTGTCTTGATGCTGATGTTGTTGTCGATGTTTCTACAGCAGATATACCTGTTGTAGCTATATCGTTTGACGCTTCATTGAATATTTTGGCTGCATTTATACCAAGTCTAGATAGCTCTTTTGAATTATCTTTTGTCTGCTGCAATGCAGTACTGAACAGTTCCATATTTGCAGAGACTGCATTATTT
>JALZES010000049.1 GCA_030861915.1 Thermoproteota archaeon | reverse complement strand
CCTAGAAGCATCTCCACTGCTTGCTACTTGCAGCATGCTGGCAATTATTTCAAGCCTACTTCTATATTTCATTCGTTTGCTATAGATACCATAACGTAATACATGCTCTAAAATGAATCGGTATTCAAAAGCTAAGCTTGCCGCCTTTTTGGAAGTTATAACTTTCTGAGAAGAATGTAGCCAGCTAAAGGATGAATGATAGGTAGATGGTACACGGGTAACAATAGGCAGCACAAGCCGGCTCTCTTAGCTCACCTTTGAGAAAGTTCGCACGAAGACATAACTCTAAAATAGTGACTGAGATAGAAATCTATTATTGTCTATATAGCTGATAGTATTAAACGACGGTTAGAAAACAATTGGATTCAGTTTCTTAACACGAATTCTGCTAGACCTTCGTCATATTCAATAGAAGGAGCCACTCCTCCATCTGTTTTTGTTGGGTGGTATGGGTATCCAAAAGTAAAGCTAGGGCCCATGGTTCCGCCAATACATGGTGATACAGCCATCATGGACAAGCCCGAAATGTGGTCTGGCAAAAGTATTGAGGAGATAATAAGTTATCGCCTATCGCTAGTGAGGGGAGTTATGAACTCCGATATTCACATACCCTCTGGAAGATATATTGAGTCGCTACAGGAATTGGCAATGGCAGATGAGCCCGCTGAGAGCGAAGCTACATTTGAAAAGAGTCCTATTCCAGATATTGAACAATTAAGAAAGAATGGTCCTGATATAGAATCTCCACCATTTGGCCCTGTCGCGAATTTAAGGAGTTTTAAGACATCTTCTTCTATTAAAGTTGACCGCAGACTGGAAGATGCTTACTATGACAAAGATTTACTAGCAAAGAATGCAATTGTGTCTCTGTATGATAAAGGAATAGACATCAGTACAATACAGCGCATATTCAGCTTAGGGATGCTGGGTTCTGCGAAAAAAAGAAGATTGGTGCCTACCAGGTGGAGTATATCTGCTACTGATGACGTAATTTCTTCTTATTTAGTCAAAAGTACAGAGACAAATTGTGTGATTGACTATTTCGAAGTGTACAAGTACTCACATCTTGGTAACTATTATTCCATAATACTGATTCCCGACCAGGTATGGAGCTTTGAGATGCTAGAAGCATGGTTTGGTCAGTCAGGCGACCTTGGATTCGCAGAAGATTTTGAAGACGCTAATGGTTTGCAACAATATCCTTCCTCCGTAGCAGGCGCATATTTTGCTGCCAAGCTGGCAGTAGCAGAACACTTATTTAAAAGAAAAAGAAAGGCAGCAGCCCTGGTGCTAAGAGAAATTCATTCGCAGGAGTATGTTGTGCCCCTTGGGGTCTGGCAGATACGAGAGGGAATACGTCAAGCTTTTCATGATAAAACATTTTTGAAAAAAGAATTTGAAAGCCTTGGGGCTGCCTATAAGTACGCATGTTCTTCATTATCCGTATCTGAGACTGAGTGGGAAAAGAATAGCAAATTATACCGAAACCTTAAAAGAAGTCAGTCAAGGATATCCCAGTTTTTTTCCGGGTATGCTTCGTGAGCATTTATGAAGTACAATTCGTATCCACCGGCCATATGTGATATATTCTGCTCTCATTATCTAATTGACCAGAGCCATTCAGTTTGGCTTGAATTTAACAATGCTAAAATTATGGGAGCTGGGCTGTTCTACCTCTCAAATGGCTAGCAGCATGGTTATCATTTCGGATATTCCCGTTCCGCAATCAGTCCCCTCGGAAGCGAATATAGAATTGCTATCTATTGGCAACGAATTGCTTTCAGGCACTATTGCCAACACAAATGCACAATGGATTTCGACTCAAACCACAAAAGCCGGAGGCACTGTGAAGAGAATAACGACGGTAGGAGACCGTCATAGGGAAATATCATCTACAATAAGAGACTGTGTTCACAGAGGACCAGATTGGCTAATCATATCAGGAGGACTAGGACCGACTTACGATGATAAAACCCTTCAGGGTTTGAGCTCTGCTTTGGGTCAAAGGCTCAGACTTGACCCCTGTGCTGTCGAAATGCTCAAAAAGAGTTATGCCCGGCATAAACAACGCTTAGTAAGTAATGATAACAAGTTGAACGATGTCCGACTAAAAATGGCAAGGATTCCTAGAGGCTCTGTCCCTATTAAGAATCCCATAGGTAGTGCTCCCTCCATATTTATCGAAGTTAAGAGAGGTGTTGGAACAAGAAAAACAAGGATATTCTGTTTACCTGGGGTGCCAAAAGAAATGAAGGCTGTATTTTCTAGAACCATACTGCCACAGATAAAGGAAAGTGTTGGTAGATATTATTTTATTGAATCTATGTTTGAGACGATCGGCGTAAGCGAGTCGATGATGGCTCCTACTCTGTCTAGACTAGTCGATTCCTATCCCACCAACGATATTTATCTAAAAACACACCCTAGGGGTTATGAAACGAAAGTCTCAAAAAATCGAAAGACCAGATCAAAACCTAAACTCAATATCCAAGTCGTATCCAAGGGAAAGGATAAATCACGAGTTGAAGCGAGATATAATACCATAGTCGATACGTTAAAGGTAGAGATAAATCGACTTGGTGGAAAGATGCACTTTACAAATGCAAATAGGACGACTACAGAATAATTGGAGAACAGGATTTTAGCGAGTGCTCTATGATTCATTGGCTCCAATTATCGACTAAGAAGCGAACGTCTGCTCGGAAGCATAGGTTACCATAGATTCTCGATATATTTTAATTCTTTTTTAAGATTAACTTGCTTACTATCGCGGCCAATTCTTGATAGCGGTCGTGTTTTCCACTGGGGCTATCTACTCACGTATTACTCTCATTTTTAGTGCGCTTACGCTAATTCAGAATAAATCTTTGGTAATGATACATCGTACCTATAGCTAATATTCGAGTGGCCATCATCAAATTCTTCATAGTAATGTCTGATGCCCATGTCACCAAGGTGAGAATGGATAATTCTTGCGCCCCACTGAAGATTAAACTCATCTTTTGTACCACAGTCTATGAATACAAGTTTTAATTTTTTCAAGTTACCGCCGTATTTCCTAATTATCCTCGCAGGGTCCCAGGCTAACCACCTATGCCACACTTCATCCAATATTTCTCCCGTATTGATATTGAAAGGCAAATCTACTCCAAGGTCTGATTCAGGATTCGGAGAATAGTGGGCTGCCATTGCCAGGACGTTCAATGCGGCCTCGTCTGCTTTTTTATGGCGATTTGGTTTACTCCAGAACTCATCAAGCCACCTTCGAGGACTATTGCCGTTGGTCCTAAATGTCGCTAGTGCTTTTGGAAAGTCTGGAAGGTAACAATATTCAAAGGCTGCGTCTCCTGAATGGTCCACCAATCCCTGGAATACGTCTGGATTACGCATGCCTAGCAAGAGTGCACCATAGCCTCCTGAAGATTTTCCCATGACACTGTGTGACGAAGTATTATAGTTGCTATCCACAAAGGGAACAATTTCCTTCGTAATATAATCCTCGTACATTCCAGTCGCTGACGAATTTATATACTGATTTCCCCCGAATCTCGTAAAGCAGTCCACCATTACCAGGATCATCGGCCCACATTTCCCCTCGGAGATTAATCTATTAATTTTGCTCTCAATATTTTCTCCTAAAGGATCATAATTCAGAAGCGATCTGCCGCTTCCACCAAAACCTGCCAAGAGAAATACTGTAACGTATCCCTTTGAATAAGAGGGCGAATATTCTGGTGGGAGATAAACGATGAGATCCCTAACATAAGGATCATCTAAAGGATTAGATCTAAGAGTGGTGCTTTCGTGTGAATGAACGACTATTTTTCCCTTCAAGGCATTTTCCAATTACAAGGCATCGTCAGATCATTATTATTAAAGTATTTCATTATCTAATCCAGCAGAAACTGGACTTAATTATTCCTAGAACCGCAGGACATTTCGTATCTAATGGCAACCATCGAGCCTTATCCGTACCAACAATATGCGACATATGCGAATCTTTAGATATCCTTTTGCCAATAATTAATGAGCGGACAATAAGCTTGGAACGACTTCATAATGTTTACTAACCCAGAGCATCCTTTCTATTTTACAATCTCTACACACGTGTTCCATAAAGCGTAAAAAGAACACCACAAGTTGAACAAATCGTTGATGTGTGTTTTTGGCTTTCTTTAGCCTCATTATAATTTACTATCTAGAGATACTCTTGATA
>JALZES010000018.1 GCA_030861915.1 Thermoproteota archaeon | reverse complement strand
CGGGCCCAAGACCATTCAGACCATCGCCGGTAAGAGTAGGAGAGGAATTTGATGTTAGGATTGAATCAATGAGTAAAAGAGGGGACGCAGGTGTTGCGAAAGTTGAAGGCCTTGTAATTTTTGTCACGGGAACTAAAGTTGGAGATAATGTCAAGATAAAAATAACCAAGGTCGGCAGAGGGTACGCGACTGCAGAAATTGCAGGAGCTGCAACTGAGGAGAGAGGCGATGAGCAACAGTCGACTACGGCAGGCGATGAGCAACAGTCGACTACGGCAGGCGATGAGCAACCGAGCTAATTCCTAATTCCGAATCCAAGACAATTCAGTCTGAAGGGATAGAGTGTACTTTTCTGTAGACGTCTATCTAGGATGAATCATAGGTTTGAATTCTACTTCTGCTCACATGATGGAACTGCCGAGGAAAATACTAATAGGCGATGATGTAATTCGTGATCTTGGCTCATTCCTACTTGACTTAGATGTCAATGCATCAAGGATTGCAATAGTTACTGGAAATACTGTGCAGACCAGAGCCGGGCGACCCTGTCTCGCTTCTATCGACGGATCATCGTTGAATAGTTCTTGGCATGTCGTCACAGATGCTTCGATTGAATCTGTAAACAATTTGCAGACACTTCTTGAAAAATACTCTCCTGATTTCATTGTAGGACTAGGCGGTGGCCGCTCAGTAGATGTAGCCAAGATGACGGCCTTCAGACTATCTAGACCCTTTGTTAGCGTTCCCACCTCTGCGTCTCACGATGGTATAGCAAGCCCATTTGTGTCCGTAAAAGGTCTAGGCAAACCCCATTCCATTAAGGCCAATTCTCCAATAGGAGTATTGGCTGATACAAGATTAATTTCTCAAGCTCCCAGGCGGCTATTGGCAAGTGGTTGTGGAGACCTCCTCGGAAAAATAACTGCTGTAAAGGATTGGGAACTTGCAAGAGAAGAAAAAAATGAGTATTTCGGTACCTATGCAGCCAACTTGGCATGCATGAGCGCTGAAATAATTTTGAGGCAGTCGCATAAATTCCGAGACAATAATGTCTTCGGGGTTAGAACAATAATTGAGGCGCTGATTAGCGCCGGCGTAGCTGCGTGCATTGCTGGTAGTAGCAGGCCGTGCTCGGGTTCTGAACATCTATTCAGTCATGCTTTAGAATACGTTGCCGGCAACAGTTGCGGGTTGCATGGCGAACGTGTAGGTCTGGGAACTATAATAATGGCGAAACTTCACAATCTAGACTGGAAGCAAATCGTAAAAGCTCTCAAGAACATAGAGGCCCCAACCACCGCTGAGGCAATAAACATACGGCAGTCTGACCTTGTTAAAGCTCTGCTACTTGCTCAGTCTCTGAGACCTGAGCGGTACACAATATTAAAAAAGGTGAAGTTGAACGAACAATCAGCGCTACGTTTACTAGAGGATGTAGAAGTGCTCTAGGTCTTGTACATGAATCTTACGTGCATATTGATAAACCGTCAGAGACTGTCTCGTTGGTTCTTGTGCAATATGCAAGCCATTATATCAGGTTGCCTCCGGTTTGATCGCTAGCTGAATGATCCAGAGCTAATACACAGTTCTACTGGATCGTGCATTGCTTAGACATTAACATTGACGGTGGTTATGCAGCTTCAGCATTCTTTTCGAGGGGCTTTGGTTGCTCTTGCTTCTGTTCTTCAGGCTTCCGAGATACAGGAGACTGGGATACATAGTTTTCTACAAACCTAGCAGCCTCAATCCGCGGAACGAATTTGAATATATCGTTCGCAATAGCTCTTTTTATAATCTGCAACCCATCAACAAGAAATGTCTCTTCTGGCAAATCTATTTTTATGCCAGACTCCTCCAAGGTAAATCTTATCTTTTGATCGTCTATCGGCAGCCGCCTCTTTATAAGGGACAGTACTTTGTCGGCGTCATCATCGAGCTTCTTTGTTATCTCAACATCGTAAACCAGCGTTCGCCCTGCGAACCTATGGTTGAAGTCGACCTGAACCCTCCCCGAGCCTATGAATCTCACAATTCCCATGCGCTCGTCCACTTCGATCGTATCTCCTACATTAATCTCGTCAGCCTTATCGCCTAGCTTGCGAAGAGGTATCATCCTTATTTTATTCAGATCTCTCTCCCCAAAGCCTTTGTCAGGGGCTATTTCAATGCTCAGTTTGTCGCCCATGTTGGCATCCGCCAAAGCTTCGTCTAGGCCCTTTAATACCCACCCTTCGCCCACCGAAATCAGTCGGGGTTCATATATTCGCGTCGGATCATATACTTCAGATTTCTTTGCCTCCTCCTCCCTTGTGGTTTCGAAGGTAACGTCAGTGTCTTTGACCTTTGCTGTATAGTCTATTAGAATGAGAGAACCTTTTTCAAGCGTCATAAATTTCGCTACTGAATTACCATATATTAAGCTTAATAGGTATGCTTTAAGCTTAACAGGAAAGGGAGTTTACTTGATATCTCTGATCTTTTCAAGGGCGATGGCGGCCGCTTCTTGGTTAACTTTTAGACCCAGCAAATTCATAGATGATATAATGGAAGATAGCGTTCTTGTCACGTGGTATTTATTTACCTCCCCCATTGAACCTATTCTAAAGACCTTACCCTTAAGTTCACCAAAGCCGCCTGCTACCAGAACCCGAAACTCATTGGACATTAGCGTCCTGAATTGTTTGTCATCCATTCCGTCGATATATTTGGCGGCTATCACCACATTACTACGCGCATCCTCTCTTGCGAATGGTAGAAGGCCAAGTGAATTTAGCCCACCGTAAAATGCTTCAGCGCATAATCTGTGTCGACGGATCCTATTATCTAAGCCCTCTTCCAAAACAATGTCGAGTGCCTCATTAAAGGCATAGAACAACGGAAGGGCAGGCGTAAAAGGTGTTTCAAAATTTTCCTCATAATATTTAAAGTACCGTTTGAGGTTCAGATAAAGTATCGAAGGAGGATTTGAAAGAATATATTTCTTAGTCCTCTCACTGACCGAAATAGGAGAAACCCCGGGAGGAGCTGCTAGGGCTTTCTGTGAGGCCGTCACGCATATATCGATATTCCACTTGTCAACAGGCAACTCATCTCCTCCCAAAACTGATACTGCGTCAGCAACAAAGAATGCTCCGTTGTTTGAACAGAGCTTCCCCAATTTGTCCATGTATCTAATAGTGGTTCCGGTAGACGTTTCATTGTAAACTGCATAAATTGCCTTAGTATCTTTGTTTTGATCGAAGGCTTCTTCAATTTTTTCATATGGAGGATTCTCCCCATATGGAGAAACTACACGAATTGCCTTCCCACCCCAGCTGTCAATTAAATCGGCAAGCCTAGAACCGAATTCGCCGCTTACAGGAACAATTGCCTTGTCACCTTTTTTTATTAGGTTCACAACTGAAGCCTCAACTGCACCTGTTCCTGAGGTGGTTAATAAAACAATATCATTGCTAGTCTGAAATGTTTTTTTTACTTTCTCTACTAGCGACTTATATAAAAGACGAAAATCTTGACTTCTATGATTAATTATCGGGGCAAGCATTGCATTCATAACTCTATTTGGGACATTCGTAGGTCCGGGCAGCATGACTAAATATTCCATTCTGGTTGACAGATAATCGAAATAAACGCGGTTATTTATAATTAGGGCATCATTTTAGATAAAAATAAAACGGGCTCTAATTGTTTCTAGTCATAACACTACCCATGAACAGTATTCGCCGTCAAACAGTCTTGAGATATGCGAAAAAAAGATTTAATTGCGATACGATAGCGGCCTTTAATCCTGAGAATATATATTATTTAACTGGTTTCTGGGGAGAAGGTGTCGCAGTTTGTAATGCCGACTCCAAAACCACTCTTATCGTTCCCAAACTGGAGGCGGAAAGAGCCAGTAAAATCTCCAAGGAATGCGATATCGTTTCTGCTGAGAGGGGAAGCAAATTGATATCCCAGTTCGTTTCGGCCATAAGAAACAAGAAAACCTGTATTGACTGCACGGACTACTCTGTTGTTCAAACGATATGCCTCCGACTAAGTAGTTCTCAGATATTGCTTTCAAATAGCGATCCTTTTTATCAAGCAAGGATGATTAAAGATAAGGACGAAATATCCGCTATTAGCAGCACCGCTGATATACTAAATAAGCTATATGAGATTTGCACAGAAAAAATAAGAGAGGGTGTATCTGAACGTACATTGCAAGCCAACCTCATCTACGAGGGTATGAAAATGGGAGCAAGCCCTCCCTCGTATAGGTGGACATTAGATCCGTTGATTATTGCAAGTGGACCAAATGGTGCCTTGCCACATGCACATGTCTCAGATCGTATATTCAAATCTGGAGATATGATCATAGTTGACCTAACTCTTAGGCACGGAGCGTACGTCGCCGATGTTACCCGAACATTTGGTTTAGGGAGGGTAACCACCTATATGAGGAAGATATACGACATTGTTCGCGAGTCTCAGGACTCTGGTGTCAAGGCAGTGTCCCAGGGGGTGGCATGCGGAGACATCGACAATATATGCAGGCAAACTATTAACCAAGCGGGTTTTAACGAGCTCTTTGTTCACTCTACGGGACATGGAATTGGTTTAGATATTCACGAACCGCCGTGGTTACGCAGTAGAAACAGACAAAAGTTGAAAAACAATATGTCTATAACAATTGAACCTGGAATATACTTGCCGGGCAAGTTTGGAGTAAGAATTGAAGATAGTGTGATAGTGAGTGGAGAGGTGCAGAACTTATGTAAGTTCACAAAGGAATTGGTCATAATGGGATGACCTTCGCGCATTACCAAATGTAGTTGATAGGATTATAACATATACGCGATCGCAGAATCAACACCTCGGCTCCTCTATAAGCCTTTAATAGAGTCGAGCGGCTGCAAGTTCTAGTAATTTTCTTGCAACAAACCTTTTTTCCAGCAGCGGAAAGCAAATAACATTTTTTTCTCTGTCTACCGTTACAACTTCGTTGGTTTCAGAGCCGGTCTCAGACCCTTTTCTTCCAACATCATTTGCAACAACCAAATCGCAGTTGCATTCGGTCATCTTCTTAAATGCATCATTTGTGAGCTCTGCATTCGATTTATTGTGACCGGCTTTAAACGCCACCAGGAAAATTCTTGAGTTCTTGCTATATTTTTTTATCTCATCTACAATCTTCCTAGTGGGAGAAAGTTTCAAAGTATACGCAACCTTTTTTCTTGTCTCCAGCTTTTTCGGAAATCTTCTGACAGGTTTGAAATCTGCGATTGCAGCTGCCATGAAAGCAGCATCATATAGTGTAACCCTTATCTCTCTCATTACTGCGTTATACATCTCTTCACTGGTGCTAACGCTGATAATATTTATCCCCGGTAGGTCCTGAGGTTCATAGGAACCGAGACCGTATACTAATGTAACTTTTGCTCCCTTTTTATGCGCTTCCTCAGCGATAGCACCTCCCATCTTACCCGAACTTAGATTGGTTATTACTCTAATTGGATCGATAAATTCAATGGTGCTTCCTGCCGTAACGAGTATATTCCTACCTGATAGAGTTTTATCCTCCTCCTTTTTTGCATTTATGTTTTCTTGTTTTGGTTTTTGGATACCTAGACGGACTGATCCTCCGTTATTATTCAGTACATCAGAAATAGCGCTAAGCATTTCTTCCGGCTCTGCTAACTTTGCCTTATTTTCTGAAATCAAAGGATCTACAAACTGAATGCCCAGCTCTTTAAGGCTTTCAATGTTTTTGCTAATGATGGCATTTGAATACATAGACTTGTGCATAGCCGGAGCAATAACTATAGGGATTTTTGACCCGAGAGCCACGCTTAAGATTGAAGTGACTGGGGTATCGTCTATTCCGTTTGCCATCTTTCCAATGGTGTTTGCTGTACAGGGGTACACAAGAATAAGGTCTGACATATTGTAGTCGGCAAGAGAAATATGCTCCAAGTTTGCTGTGAGTTTTGTAACCACATTATTGCCCGACGCCCATTTCATTATGTCCTCTGTCAACAATCGGCCAGAATCGGCCGAGGCTTTGGACATCACAGGGAATACTTCAGCACCATGTCTGATTAGCAGACGAGTAAGGTCTATTGCCCTATATGCAGCAACGCTTCCTGTGATACAGATAACTATCCTTTTTCCCAATAGGTCTTGACTAAGGGAGCAAAAAATGTCCTTTACAAGAGAATTTGCTGACTCGCTGACACGGTTAACATTATTATCATCTCTAATATTCAAACTATTACCTCCTTTTTCTCCACCGAAGAGTTCCATAGTTATTCTTATTGATCAATTTACCCTGTAGCCTTTTTCTCTTTATTCAGTTTTTCCAAAACCTTCGCGAACTCATCCTTGTTCATATGGAAACAATTGGTATCTCGTGGAAAATTTTTGTCTTTAACGTCTTTTGTATATAGAGATACTGCACCAAATATGATTTCAGATAGACGAGCATAGCGATTTACAAATTTTAATTGGACGTCCTCCTGCATACCTAGCAGATCATGTGACACTAGCACTTGACCATCGCAGTTCAAACCAGACCCTATTCCAATTGTAGGAATCAAAAGATTTTGCGATATTAGTGCAGCGACTTCATCAGTCACCATTTCTAAAACTATTCCAAATGCGCCCGCCCTCTCTAATTCTTTTGCCTCCTCAATTAGCAACAAGGCGGACTCTGTTGTTTTGCCATGAAGCTTATAATTATTCCACATACGGGAGGTTTGGGGCATAAAGCCGATGTGTCCCATGACCGGAATACCAGCCCCCACTATAGACCTTATAATGGGTGCAACTTCTGCGCCACCCTCAATTTTTACTGCATCACAACCCGCTCTGACGAAGAGCACAGCGTTATGAACTGCTTTGGAATGTGAGCTTTGATAAGAACCAAATGGCATATCGCCTATAATTAATGCTCTTTTAACTGCTCTTGAAACGGCCCCGCAAAACACCAGCATTTCCCTCATACCTATGAGATTTGTATTATCATATCCTAACATAACCATCGCTGCACTGTCCCCAACGAGAACCCCATCTACTCCTGCTTTATCGTAAATCAGGGCGCTTGAGTAATCGTAGGCAGTTATAATAGCTACTTTTTCTTTTTTTTTCTTCATTTCAAAGATCTGATTCACGGTGACCTTGTTATCATTACCGTCGTTGAAAAATTTGCTTTGCATCTTGCTAATGTTGCTTCTGCTCCCTTCGAGTATTACAGCTATCATTATGGTAAGAGCCGCTCTCGTCCACGCCTAGTTTCGTGCTATGTTCCCTCGCATAAGTGACTCTGACTCAAGAAGGTTATTATGGTTATTAAATTGCTTAATCGCCTTCTTCATTACTTTTTCTCTATAATCTTGCCTTAGATCCCTCAGTTTCTTTACCATGGTAATCATTTTTGGGATAGTTCTTATGGCATTATCTACGATGGTTATATTTGCCGAGCGTGCTGTTCTAGACATAGGATTTAGATCGATTGCGACTACGGTCTTACCCATTTTAACAAGCGCCTCGGTCCGATCGCCATCCTCTAAAGGCACAAGCACGGTGTCAGCCTTCATGATCCCGCTTGGATCAACTCGTCTTCGTTCACTCTGCAACTCTGGGATTATTAACTTCTTTCTTCGGCTCATTCCTAGGATTTCTGTTGCTCCAAAGCTTTTTAGCTCCTTTCTTATGAGTCCTTCTCTTTTAACGGTACGATAGAAAAGATTAACCTCGATTTTAGCTCCTATAAGTTGACTCAAATCTACAATTGCCTTTGCGCAAAGGGCCGCGAGGTTTCCATTGACGGAGATTACGGGGTATCTTGACACCATTAAAGCCGATGAGGCGGCCTTAATAGCAGTACGCGCTGGGCTGCTGGTCTTTTCGCCTAATAGATAGTCAAATGCTTCGCCTCTACCATGGGCTATCAAGCCTTCAGGAACGACTAAGCCCTTTCTATATCCGTCAACCAGCATATTCCGAACTAATAGCGAGTGTGCTCGGGGGTGAGTTGAAGGAATATGGAAACTCAAATGGTTGAAGCTGTAGCGATTGTTGCTATCGTAAATACCTCTATTTGTCAATGAGCCTAGCCCCTTGTTGATCTATGTCGCATATCAGCAACTTCCCTCCGCTTCCCTTTAGGCATTTTACTACATCCGCCACATCACTCGATTTTACTATCGAAAAGATAGTGTTCCCAAATAGTGCCACACTGCAACCAAATCCTCGTGATTTGAGTCTTGAGACAAGAATTCTGCTTCTCCCACTGATTAATCCTAGAGTGTCTGCAAATTCAAAAGACATATCGAGGAAATCGTTGATGTTTCTTGTTATCTTGAGTCGCTCTAACATTTTTTCTCCAAAACCGTTTAACAATCTAAAATGGTGAGTTAGAAATTTCTTTGTAGACACTGGAGAAAGGCACAAAATAATGACTTTAAGATCTTGCCTCCTGGAGGGACATGGAATTCTGTATGCAATGCCTACTCCCGGTGCTCCCAGCGCATATCTCAATTCAAATCCCCCAACGTACTGTGCAAGTACACTCCCCAGACCTGTCCTGCATTCAATCTCAGAACAATGCGCAATCTGGGCAGCTTGCTCTAAACTTAGCCCTACATTCAAGGCGCTATTAAGTGCATAGGATAGGCTTAACGCCGCTGCACCACTGGACGATAAACCGTATCCAATTGGTACACTTGTTACGTGCTCAATTCTGATGTGGTAGGACTTTTCACGCAAGAGCCTGATATATTCTTCCACCACGGATTTTGTTACTTCGAAATTGATGTTTCTATTTGAGCCATTTATGTACACATCGTAGGTCGTCTGTGAGTAATTATCCTTTTCAAAAACTTTTACCGCACTCGAAAGACCAATGGCTATGGCGAGTCCGGCGCCCATTGAACCCATGTAAAGATAAGATCTTTTATCCCTCGTGTCTTCATTCTTGGAGCATGTTAAGTCGGATGCCTTGGCAAGGAATCCAGTGATATGCCCTGGACAAAAGGCCTTGGCGGTAGAAACAGCTGAAGCTGTAACTACTGTCATAACCATGCAAATTTATAGATGTCATAAAATATAAAAATGATGTTTAATTAGTATAAACCAGTTTAAACCCCTGTGCCCAGATTCGGAAGAAGAGTACAACAAATAGGCAGTAGCTTTCTCGTCTCATTACCTAGCGAATGGGTAAAGAGGAATAAGTTAAAAAAAGCCAGTATAGTCTTTATTGAAGTTAATAGCGATAATTCGTTATCTCTGTTTCCGTCTGATTTGACCGGTGAAGAACCAAAGCACGTAGCAATTGCCTATTCACCTATTTCGGTGGATTATGTCGTAAACCAGATTTATGGCGCATATCTTCTTGGATTTAACATGATCCGTATCAAAGGAAATGAGCAGATAGCGTTTGACCACCGAGATCGAATAAAGCATGCAATGCGCAAACTTGCAGGATTGGAAATAATAGAAGAGGACAACGCCAACATAATCTGTCAGTTTTTACTCGATGCTGGCACTTTGGATGTAGAGAAGATTCTGAGGCGGATGAGCACAATCATATCAGGTATGTACAAAGACACAATTGATTTTCTCGGAAAAGGTGGCGAAAATAACATAAGAAAATCCGTAATTAGCAGGGATGGCGAGGTCGACCGTCAATATTTTCTACTGGTAAGGTTAATACGTAGCGCTATATTAAATCAACAACTTGCAACCAAACTCAATTTAAGCAATATAGACATACTGGATTATAGGATTGCCGCAAATCATTTAGAAAATGCAGGAGACTACATCAAGGACTTTGCGAAAACTTTATCGAATCTTGGAAGCAAGGAACTGTTAAATGAGATAGTTCAAGCGGGTATGCTTACGGTCAAAATGCAAGAAAAATCCGTGGCTGCCTTCATAAGCAATAACAGAATTGAGTCTTCAGATGTGATAAAATTTTATAATAAATTTAACCAACTTATGGACTCGATAAAGGAGCTGTCTACACACCGCGGCGGATTCAAAGAATCTATGCCTAGTATATCCTTACTAAATTCCATCTATTCAATGGATAAAATCGCTAGATGTTGGGTCGATATTGCTGATTTAGTTAAACCAGTATATGCGAAAGAATTAATTCAGCACTAACACTAACTTCATGTATTGTCGTCGAGTAATAGATACTGTTAATCCAGAGCTGGCTGCCACGTTGCTTGTCCTATTGTCGGCCATAATTATGCCCTTTAAGGTCTTTGTACATGCTAGACCTAATTCATGAGAGATGTAATAAGAATTCCGTTTAATATCTGCGGGACAGTTTTACTTGCTTTGGTTACCTTCTTATTTAATATTGCGTATTCTTGCTGATCCCATCAGCAGGTTAGACCAAGAATTTTGTAATTTTCATTTTGCTTTATTCACTACTGCCTTTACTGCGAAGCGCGAGTACATGCAAATTACGTACATCTTGAAGGGAACCGTCATCCCAATCCATTGGAAAGTACACGTTATCCTCATGGCTAAGTTGAAACGATGCATTTGTTGTAATAGATGCAAGTTCCTTAAATAAATCACTCTCAGCATTCATGTCTGTAAGAATCTGCACCGCTCCTCGTTCATTAACGAGCTTTTCTCTTAAATTAGGTAGAAGGGCTTTCAAAGAGGATAGTGTGTTAGAAGAAACATTTCTCTCAGGTAGAACGATAAAAAAATTATCTATTGATCTATCTTGAATGCGAGGGATGAGTTTCATGGCATCCCCCCAGAAAGAAGATGCATTCTGAGGCTCCAAGGTAGCAAATATTGATTTTGCACGTAGTACCTCATTCTGGTCCTTTCCTATGCCAATGAAATATTCTGACCAGTGGTTGGATGCCATTCTGTACAGCATTTCACAATTTCGCATCCCCACGTCCATGTTTACTTTCAGATAGAGTCTTCTGGCGCTACTTATTGTTCTGTTTAATTGTGTTGAAGGATTTCCTTCGTGGAAGAACTGGTAGACCAAATTCCACCTTTGTCTTAAAATTTCAGGAAAGTTTCGCATTCGTATTATCTCCTTGAAAAGTTCGTTATCGGCAAAATCTGAAAAGAAAGCATCAGTTCTTGATACTGCCTCAAAGCGTGGAAGATACAATTCATCGTAAAGTTTACTTACCCTGTCCCAAGCTCTTATGGGGTCTGAACCCATGTATGTAACAGAAAGGTCTGCCAACCAAAGAATCTCTCCAAGTAGTCGTACTTTACCAGGGCTGTATCCTTTTCTTTCAAGATCGGAGACAAGTTGGTCAAACTTCTCCTGGGCTTCTGTTTGTTTAAAAAAAGGGAAATCTGTCCTCCATATTAACGCCTCGATAACCAAGCTTTCGGTAGGTTTCCAATCCACCTTCACATACTCCGGATGAGTTGTTGAAAGTTCTATGGGAAGAAGCAAACTAGATTTATATTCTTTAAAATAATTTTCAAATTCAATTGAACTCATAGTAAAGTATGCATCGACAATTCTTGTCCTACTTAATGCTTCAATTGTTCTATAAACTCTGGGCCCCCTGGGTTGTGCTGTGACGGTATCATTGTTTTTGTCAATCTGTATTGAATCCAAATGAGCCTCGCTCGGGTCATAGTCATGTAACAGACCTGCCACTAAGAGAAGCTCATACTCTTTCCATGTAAAAATATGACCACGAAGTTCTTTTGGTAACATCTGCAGGCTAAGATAGGTAACCTCTAAGCTGTGATGAAAATTATGATATTTGCCAGAGCCTTCGCCTATTCCCTGTTTGTTATATTCATTTCTAATAAACAAGACAAGGATACGAAACTTGTTCAATCTTTCTGATGGAATCCCTTTATTGATGGCGATGTCGATTATGGAACCAGCCAGCTGGTCATCAGCAATATTTGCTAAATTCTCATTGGTGTACTCAATAGTCCGCTTTTTACTTCCAGGAAAGTATCTTATGGCCTGTTTGTATACTATTCTAATGGGAAGGCTTTTGTTCAGATATATCCCCAACGCGGAAATTTTCATCGGATATTTAATGCGAGGCTTTTCTCTCTCGACTATCTCCTCCGATGCTCCAGCTAACGTCGTATTGAGTCTTGTTAGAAATGTACCCATATCAGAATCACCGATATTCCAATTGTCTTTTAGTTTTTCAACTCGAGCAAAGTCTGTACTCATAACTAGCCATTGAGGTATTTTCACCCTATAGCGATATTTTTTTTTCTTAATTCTTTTTTCAGATGCTGATTGCGAAGGTGGGAATTCCCTCGAGGTAACTGCGACATTTCGAGGATCCTCTAGGAAGGGCAAATCGCGATCCTGTACAACTTGTAATACGATTTCCCTATGAGATGTCTGCAGTCCAAGCAGAATATGCCAGTACTTTCCCTTATCAAGCCAGTCCGGGACCTGAGTCTCTCGATCCCAGAAATCTATAGGACCCATAGGAACATATCCTTTTTCATAGTCCTTCGTTTCTGGATTATATGACCGATACTGATAGTCTCCTATCATTGGGTCAAGTTTCCGTGCCATGTCTCTGGCATCATTTATCAGGTTGGCGGAGGAAGTAAACTCACGGTAAGCCATGACTCCCCAAATTGTACCTAGTGCACTGAATAGAGTAAAGAGAGAGGAGAGAATATCAATCTCGTTATGCAAAAAATAGCTGGGAACAAGGGGTATACCAAACCAACCTGTTGACAATATACCAGTAAATGCTAGCGTGATAAACAGCCAACGTGCAAGATCGTTATAAAAGAGGCTAAAGGATTTAGTATGCCAAAGAACCTTAGGAGAAACATGGTCTTGACAATGACAAAGCTCAGCGCGATGAGAAATACAGTCTGTTTTTCTCGTTATGTCCGATTTAAATGCCAACTCTCTCGCCTGCCTGCCCGCTTTAAATCTTAAAGTTAGATATATTATATATATTACAGTTTAAGGAGTGGTTAACTCAATTCTGAACACATAGTATCAGAGTGCCAATATATTATCCTAGTTTGGGTCCTTTATCGTCTGCGACCGCAGCATGAAAGATTTTTAAATGCCACATGTATTTTATTGAAAATTATATGATGAGCTTACTATAAGAGATATAACCTCTTTCCTTGCGGGCCGGTGGTCTAGCCTGGTTAAGATACCGCCTTGACATGGCGGGGGTCGTTGGTTCGAATCCGACCCGGCCCACTTCACACTTCTTATTTTGACTTTGTAAATAATCTCTGAAATCCTCCCAAAACACTTGGTTATGGAAGTGGGATTTATTCTATTATCTGGAAAAAAATCGATAGTAGAATGAAAAGTTTGTTGCTACCTGGTCATTCCAAATGATTCAATTATTCTCTGTGCAATCTGTAAGTCATTCTCGTAATTAGCTTCTTCTGCCGCATACGTTTTATCATTTTATGAAATATAAATTATGGGAAGCTGATTACCTGAAGAGCAAAGAAGATTCATGAAACATTCAGTTCCGTCAGACAGTTTATGGATAGCTAATATGATTATAAACGAGTAAATGATAGTCTAAGACGCGTCATCAGTACGTGCACTGTCCTTGAATTACATATCTCTAGACATCTTACGAGCAGCTCTAACGCGTGAATTTCTAATGTCATTAGCAGTTTCCGAGTCGGATGGTGTGTGTGAGGGTTCTGACCCTAGTTCTTCTCCTAGCTGTCCACTAGTAGCATCGTTTAAAGCATTATCGCGCTTTAGTGGATTTTTCCGTTCAGTACTCATAATCTAGCATATGCAACATTGTTATTATCTCTTCTGAGATAACAGTCAAGGCCAAGATTCCTAATGGAATCCACCCCGAAAGTCATATCATAGTCTAGTAACATAAAAAAGAGTTTATCCTTTTCAGTCAACCTCTAGATTCGATACATCATCAGCATGTTAGGTCCTTATTCTCATTGGCAAG